>JAGWQN010000023.1 GCA_028869995.1 Rhodospirillales bacterium | reverse complement strand
GTGCTGCGCGACTACCACCGCACCATCGCGCGCAACTCGCCGCTGGTGACGCTGCTGCGCCCGGCGGGCGACGCGCGGCCCTACTACATCCAGTTCGGCTGGAGCGCGGCGCCGGGAGCGACCGTGAAGCTGCCGGACTCCAACACGCTGTGGACCAGCTCGGGCGGCACGCTCTCGCCCACCCACCCGGTGACGCTGACCTGGAACAACGGCGCGGGGCTGGTGTTCTCGCTCGGGCTCGCGGTCGATGCGAACTACATGTTCACGGTCACGCAGGGCGTGCGCAACGACGGCACGGCGCCGGTGGCGCTCTATCCGTGGTCGCGCATCTCGCGCGACTACACCCCGCCGGTGCTCGGCACCTACCTGCTGCACGAGGGCTTCACCGGCGTGCTCGACGGCACGCTGAAGGAAATGACCTACGCCGGCTCGAAGAACCACGCCAAGGGCCACAAGAGCGGCGTCGCCCAGAGCTTCACGACGACCGGCGGCTGGGCCGGGAT
Organism: Rhodospirillales bacterium; assembly: GCA_028869995.1. Lineage (GTDB taxonomy): Bacteria > Pseudomonadota > Alphaproteobacteria > Acetobacterales > Acetobacteraceae > JAJXXT01. Next base: position 12,864 of record JAGWQN010000023.1, on the reverse strand, counting down.
CACCGACAAATACTGGCTGACCGCGCTGATCCCCGACCAGAAGACGGCGCAGGAGGCGCAGTACCGCTTCGCCGGGCCGACCTCCACGGGTGACGCGGGCGCCAGCTACCAGGCGGTGTTCCTGGCGCGGACGCCGGAGACGATCGCGCCCGGCGCCTCGGCTCAGACCGTGGGGCACGTCTTCGCCGGCGCCAAGGTGGTGGCCCTGCTCGACAGCTACCAGTCGGCGCTGCACATCCCCTATTTCGACAAGGCGGTGGATTTCGGCTGGTTCTACTTCATCACCAAGCCGTTCTTCCAGGCGCTCGACTGGCTCAACACGCTGATGGGCAATTTCGGCCTGGCGATCATCGTCTTCACCTTTGCCCTCAAGCTGCTGTTCTTCCCGCTCGCCAACTATTCCTACCGCTCGATGAGCAAGATGAAGCTGCTCGGGCCGAAGATGCAGGCGCTCAAGGAGACCTACAAGGAGGATCCGCAGGCGCTGCAGCGCGAGACGATGGCGCTCTACAAGTCCGAGGGCGTGAACCCGGCCTCCGGCTGCCTGCCGATGCTGCTGCAGATCCCGATCTTCTTCTCGCTCTACAAGGTGCTCTACGTCACCATCGAGATGCGGCACGCGCCGTTCTACGGCTGGATCCGCGATCTTTCGGCCGAGGACCCGACCAACGTCTTCAACCTGTTCGGGCTGGTGCCGTTCCACCCGGGCGCGCTGCTGCCGCTGCTGCACCTCGGCGCGCTGCCGCTGATCATGGGTGCGACGAGCTGGGCGCAACAGCGGCTGAACCCGCCGCCGACCGACGCGACGCAGGCGCGGCTGATGCAGCTGATGCCGGTGTTCATGATGTTCATGCTGGCGCGCTTTCCCGCCGGGCTCGTGCTCTACTGGACCACCAACAACGTGCTGACGATGGCGCAGCAATGGTGGATCATGCGCTCGACGCGGCTGGGCTCGCGGCGGCTGGCGGCGCGCACCTGAGCGGCGGGCCACCCGGCGGCGAGGACGGCGGGGCCGCCGGGCAGGACTGGCTCGAGGCGGGGCGCAAGCTGTTCGCGCGCCCCTGCCGGTTCGTCTGGGCGGCGCAGGCGCTGGCCCAGTTGCCGGCCGCCAGCCTGCCGGAGATCGCCTTCGCCGGGCGCTCCAATGTCGGCAAGTCGTCGCTGCTCAACGCGCTCACCGGGCAGACGGCGCTGGCGCGAACCTCGTCGCGGCCGGGGCGGACGCAGCAGCTCAACTTCTTCGAGCTCGACGGGCGGCTGCTGCTGGTGGACATGCCCGGCTATGGCTATGCCGAGGCCGGGCTGCAGGTGAAGCAGGACTGGCAGGGGCTGATGTTCGCCTATCTGCGCGGGCGGGCGACGCTGAAGCGGGTGATGCTGCTGCTCGACGCGCGGGTGCCGCTGAAGCCGGTGGACGGCGCGGCGGCGGACCTGCTCGACCAGGCGGCCGTGGTCTACCAGCTGGTGCTGACCAAGATCGACGCAGTGGCGCCGGCGGCGCTGGCGGCGAAGCAGGCCGAGGTGGCGGCATGGGCGCGCCGGCGGCCCGCCGTCCACCCCGAGGTGCTCGCGACCAGCAGCACGACCGGCGCCGGGATCGCCGGGCTGCGCGCGGCGCTGGCGCCGTTCGCCATCGCCTGACGCCGCCACGCCGGCGCCTCCACCCAGCCCTGCCGGCGCCTCGGCTTGACCCGGTGCAGGCCCGCCCGCATACGCGCGGGACCGACGCCACCGACCGCAGGGGGAGCGCATGCAGGACGACGCCACCAAGACCGCCGCCGAACGGGCCGAGACGCTGGCCCACGCGCTGCCCTTCCTGCGCCGCTATGCCGGAGCGACGGTGGTGGTGAAATACGGCGGCCACGCGATGGGCGAGGAGGACCTGGCGGCGACGTTCGGCCGCGACATCGCGCTGCTCAAGCATGTCGGCATCAACCCCGTCGTCGTGCACGGCGGCGGGCCGCAGATCAACGCGATGCTCAAGCGGCTGGCGATCCAGTCCACCTTCATCGACGGGCTGCGCGTCACCGACGCGGCCATGGTCGAGGTGGTGGAGATGGTGCTCGCGGGCAGCGTCAACAAACAGGTGGCGGGGCTGATCAACGCCGCCGGGGCGCTTGCGGTCGGGATCTGCGGCAAGGATGGCGGGCTGATCCGCGCGCGCAAGCTCGAGCGGCGGGTGCGCGACCCCGGCTCCAACATCGAGCGGGTGCTCGACCTCGGCTTCGTCGGCGAGCCGGAGCACGTGGATGTGCGGGTGATCCATGCGCTGACCGGGGCGGGGCTGATCCCGGTGATCGCGCCGGTGGGGGTGGGCCGGGACGGGCAGACCTACAACATCAACGCCGACACGGTGGCCGGCGCGGTCGCGGGCGCGCTCGGGGCGATGCGGCTCTTGATGCTGACCGATGTCGCCGGGGTGCTCGACGCCGAGCGGCGGCTCGTTCCCGAGATGACGGTGGCCGAGGTGCAGGCCGCGATCGATGCCGGGGTCATCTCGGGCGGCATGATCCCCAAGGTGCAGACCTGCGTCGAGGCGGTGAAGCTGGGGGTGAAGGGAGCGGTGATTCTCGATGGCCGCCAGCCGCATGCCTGCCTGCTCGAGCTGTTCACCGAGGGCGGCGGCGGAACCATCATCCGGCCCTAGGGGGGATGCGGCTCGACATCGTCCTGCCGACCTATAACCGCGCGGAGCTGCTGGCGCGCGCGATCGGCGCCTTTCTCGGGGCGCGGGTGCCGCCAGGGGTCGCGGCGCGGCTGCTGGTGGTGGACAACAACTCGACCGACGCGACCGCGGCGACGGCGGCCGCCCTCGCCGCCCGGCAGCCGCAGCGCGTCCACTATGTGTTCGAGCCGCGACAGGGACGCCACCACGCGCTCAACGCCGGCATCGCGCAGACCGACGGCGACATCCTCGGCTTCGTCGACGACGACGAGGTGATGGCGCCGGACTGGATCGAGGTGGTGGCGCGCGAGCTCGGCCGGCCGGGGCTCGACTTCATCGGCGGGCCCTACCTTCCCAATTGGCTGGCGCCGAAGCCTGCCTGGCTGCCCGCGGGGTTTGTGGGCGTGATCGGCAGCTTCGATTACGGTAGCGTTTCGTTCCGGTACGGCACGCCGGACTGCCCCACGCACCTGCTGGGCGGCAATGCCGCGGTGCGCCGCCAGGTGTTCGAGGCCGTCGGCCCCTACTCCGAGCGCTATCCCTATGCCGAGGATCTCGAGATGTACCGGCGCATGCTCGCCGCGGGCTTCACCGGCGCCTATGTCCCCGACCTCGTCATCCACCACGACATCCCGCCGCGGCGGCTGACCAAGCGCTATTTCCGCCACTGGGTCTATACGGCCGGGCGCAACGACGGCCGCTTCGCGCGCGACGGCATCGCCCGGGGCGACGCCCCTGCCCTGCTGGGCGCGCCGCGCTGGATGTGGCGGCGGGCGGCGGCGGGGGCGTGGCTGCGGCTCCTCCGGCTGGGGCGGGCGGACGACCCGGCGGCGTTTGCGGGCGAGCTGCATGCGATCGACCTTGCCGGCTATCTGCGCGGCCGCTGGCTGACCCTGCCCGAGCGACACCGCGACAGGAGCGGGCATGGCGGATGATTCGCGGCTCGCCGAGGGCACGGCGATGACGCAGCGCCTGGCGTCGATCGACGTGGTGCTCCCGACCTATAACCGGGCCCGGCTCCTGCCCCGCTGTGTGGAAACATTCCGCGCCGCCAGGAAGCCGCCGGGGATCGGCATCCGTTTGATGATCATCGATAACAATTCCGACGACGAAACGCGTCGGATTGGTGCTGAATTCGTCGAGCGATATCCCGACCTGGTCTCCTATCTATTCGAACCCCGCCAGGGCCGGCACCACGCGCTGAATGCCGGCATCACGGCTTCGCGGGCTGACGTGATTGCCTTCTTCGACGACGACGAAACGCTCGACCCGTCGTGGCTGGAGGTGATCGCGCGAGAGTTCGCCGACCCCGCGATCGATTTCATTGGCGGGCCCTACAAGCCGAATTGGCTCGCGCCTGCGCCCGCCTGGCTGCCTTCGGAGACAGCCGGACCGGTCGGCGTCGTGGACTGGGGTCCGCAACGGCGCCGATACGGGTCCAAGACCTTCCGCGCGCAGTTCATGGGGGGCAATTGCGCCTTTCGCCGGCATGTCTTCGAGCGCGTCGGACTCTATTCGGACCGCTACATGTATGGCGAGGATCTGGAGATGTTCCGGCGCGTGATCGAAGCCGGATTCGTTGGCGATTACGTACCAGATCTGGTTATTTTTCACGATATCAGCGCCAGAAAACTGACGCGATCCTATTGGCGCCATTGGTACTACGTGGAGGGGCGCACCGACGGAAAGCTGGCCCGCGACGGGCGCCATCCCTTCGCCGGCAAGGAGATCCTGGGTATTCCACGCTGGATGTTCCGCGGCATTCCCGAAACCGCTCTTCGCCGGGTGGGGTTCGCCTTGCGGCGCGATGGCGTGCAAGGCTTCGCCGCCGAATGTGCCCTCCTGAAGATGCTCGGCTATCTTCGGGGGCGGCTTCTGACCGTCCCCGAGAGATATTTCGATCGCAGCGGGCAGCGCGGGACATGAGCGCCTTCTTCGCGTCCGACGACGGTCTTGTTCCCCGCACGTACTGGCGGCGCTACGACAAGCTGCTGCGCGTCGCCGACACGGCGCAGGAGGCGGTCGAGCGGCTGCTCGGCATCCGCGGGCGGGCGCTGCGGCGGGCGCGGGCGATGCCGCCGCAACGGGTGCTGGTCGCGGCGGTCGAGGTGCCGGGGCGGGAGGCCGATCTCGCTCGGGTGATCGGGCGGCTCGGCGCGACCCACCATGCCCTCACCGTCGCGACGCAACGCATGCTGCCGCGCGGCAAGATGGCGAACATCAACGCGGCGATTGCGCCCTTCGATCTGGAGCGATTCGACTGGCTGCTGGTGATCGACGACGACATCGAGGTCCGGGCCGGGTTTCTCGATGTGCTGCTGGCGGAGGCGGCCTATCGTGGCTTTCGGCTGGCGATGCCGGCGCACCGGCAGCACTCCTTCGCCACGTACCGGGTGACACGCCGGCACTGGGCGAGCGCGTCGCGGCGGACCGGGTATGTCGAGATCGGGCCGGTGACGCTGTTGCATCGCGGCGTGTTCGGCGACCTCATTCCATTTCCGGAACTGCGCTGGGCCTGGGGGATCGACGTCGCCTGGGCCAACCTTGCCGTCCGCCGGGGCTGGCCGATCGGCGTCGTCGATGTCGCACCCATTCGCCACCTGCGCCCGGTCGCCGGCGGCTATCGCGTCGACGAGGCGACCGCAGAGGCCGAGGCGTTTCTCGAGGCCGCCGGCGCGGACCTGCCGAGGGCGGCGATCCTGCGCTCCATCGCGCGCTACCGCTGAGCGCACTCAGGCAGCGGAGCGGCGGCGCACGAACAGCGGGCGCAGCATCGCGACAAGCCGCGTCTCCGGCCCCTGCGGACGGCCGGCGCCCCACCAGAGCAGCGCAGTCGTGGCGACGAAGACGGCGAGCGCGGAGAGGCCGATCGCGGCTCCCTCGACGAAGGCGCGCGCGGCACTCCCGGCGGGGGCCGCGTGCCAGCCCCAGCCGCTCGCCCCGATCGCGCCCAGCGTGACGGCGCTGGCCAGAAAGGTGCGGGCCAGGCCGCCGAGCCCGTCGCGCAGGCGCAGCTCGCTCGCGCCGTACAACACGACCGCAAACACCAGCGCCTCGAAGACGAGGCTCGCCACCGACCACCAGGCGACCGCGAGCAGGTCGCCGCCCTGGACGGCGTGCAACAGCATCGCCACGCGCACTGCGGCACTCAGCGCGACCACGACGAAGTAGCGCGCGACGCGCCCGCTCGCGGAGAGCAGCGTGGCCGCGACCCAGCCGAACGGTGCCACTGCGCAGATGCTGGCGATGACGGCCACCAGCGGGCGGGCGGCGAGCCAGCGCGGGCCGAGCAGCACCGCGACCACGGGGCCCGCGGCCGCCGAGATCGCGATCGCGATCGGGGCTACCAGCATGGTCAGGAAGGCCACGACGGCAAGCGGCGCCAGCGCCCCCGCCTCGCCGCGCCGGCGCGCCTCGGCGAAGCCCGGGAACAGCGCGCCCGCGACCGGGGCGATGAGCTCGCTGACGGGCAGGCTGCCGACCTCCCAGGCCAGGGCGTAGAGGCCGAAGGCGGCAGCCCCCAGCGCGGGCGAGATGATGAAGGCGTCGCTGCGCGACCAGGCGATGCCCGCGAGGCTCGTGGCCCAGGTCCAGAACGAAAAATGGGCAAGGTCGCGCCAGCGGCCGAGGGCGGGGCGCGGGCGGTGCGGATGCACGGCATAGGTCGCGGCCAGGCGCGCCAGCGTCGACACGGCCATGGCGAGGATCAGCGCCCAGTAGCTGCGCCAGATCAGCGCGGCGGTGATCGCGGTCGCGACCATCAGCACCCGCGGCAGGATCTGCAGGACGAGCTCGACGCCAAAGCGCAGGTTGCGCCGGAACTCGGCGATGGCGACGTTCTCGAAGCCGCCGAGGGCCGCGAGGGCGGCGAGGACGAGCAGGATCGGGGTCAGCCGCGGATCGCCGAGCCAGGGGCCGGCGAAGGGGGCGGCGAGCGCCACCACGGCGGCGGTGAGGCAGCCGCGGATCGCCTGCAGGGTGAAGGCGGTGTCGTAGAGCTCGCGCGCATCGTCCGGATGGCGGACCAGGGCCTGGATCAGCCCCACCTCGGAGACGGCGTCGACGGACTGGGAAAAGGCGGTGGCCACGGCGACCAGCCCGTAATCGGCGGGCACGAGGATGCGGGCGACGACCAGCATGCTGACGAGGCCGAGGGTGCGCGAGGCGAAGCGGATCGCCACCATCCAGACCGCGCCGACGGCGACGCGCCGGGCGAGGGAGGTGGGCGCGCGGGCCGCCCCCGGCGCCGCTGGCGGTTGGTCTGGCATGATGGCGGGATCTATCATGCGCGCGGACGGGGCTCCATCGGCGGAGGATCGGCGGCGGCGGAACAAAGATTGACGCAGCGAAGCCGGGTGGGTTGTGGCAATACGTCACGCGACGGTGGGGCGCGTGACGTCCGATCGCGGAACAGGACATGCGAGGCGGGGGACGAGCCGATGCCTTTGGCGGCGAAGATCAAGAAGAACCTGGCGGTGTATCTTCCCTCCGTGCAGCGGCGGCTGCTGAGCGGCATGTCCCAGGGGGAGATCGAGACGGTCGCGCGGCACGTGGCGGAGCGCTGCGAGCGAAACCCGTCCGAGAAGCTGGTCGCCTTCGCGCGCGCGCTCGCCGAGAAGGCAACCGCCGTGCCGAACATGTTCCACGCCAACGGCGAGGAGGCGCTGCTCGACCGGCTCGCCTCGGATACGGTTCGGGTCGTGTTCGACGTCGGCGCCAATGTCGGGACCTGGTCGCGCCACGCGCTCAAGGTCTTTCCGCGCGCCCAATTGCACGCCTTCGAGATCGTGCCCCAGACATGTGACATCCTGCAGGGCACGATCGGCGGCGACGAACGCGTGCATATCAACCCGTTCGGGCTGAGCGACGCGCACGACAGCGTCGATGTCCACCTCTATTCCTCCAACCTCATTTCCAGCATGTTCACGCTGCAGAACGAGCAGGACAGCCGGGCGACGATCCGCTGCGAGGTGCGGCGCGGAGCGGACTACGCGGCGGCGCAGGGCCTAGACCGGATCGATATGCTGAAGGTCGATGTGGAGGGCGCGGAGGGAAAGGTGTTCAGCGGGTTCGAGCCGATGTTCTCCAAGAGGCAGATCGGTATCGTTCAGTTCGAATACAATCGCGGAGCCATCCTCGGAAATTTCCTGCTCAAGCACGCCTACGAGTTCTTCCGCCCGCGCGGCTACCGGCTGGGCAAACTCGGCCCGGAAGGCGTGGCGTTCCACGAATACGAACTGGCGCACGAGGACTTCCTCGGGCCGAACTATGTCGCCTGTCGCGAGGAGGATGCCGAGACGATCGCGCGGATCTCGACATTTCATTGAACGAGCGAACATCAAGCCATGTGAACCGTCGACCCCGAGGAAATCTGGAAGAAGCCTCGGCGCCCGAGAATCGCCGGTTTCATACGTCTGCGCAACGACGCGTCGTTTCTCGATCAGACGATGACAACGCATACTCGATTTTCGGTCGCCGCATTCATTCGCGAGCAAGAACAACGACGCGCTCGCAAAAACCAATTGCCAGATTGCCATCAAGGTTGACGGTGATCACATTGCGGTGAGCCACCGCCTTCGCAGAGTTTGCGACGTGGTTCGCAGGCGCCTACCCGAGCGGACGCGCTACCCGATCTATGGGCTGAATGTGACTCTCTTCGAACAATGGCTCGCGATCTAAAATTTTTGATAATTTTCTCCACGACTTCCCGGTCGACATTACGGCGGGAAGGTCTCCCCAAATTGGCCCGCCGCCGTTCAGCTCGGGTGATCACTGTTTCGTCCGCACTGATCGTTCCACCTACTTCACGACAGAACCCGTCGAGGGGTTGGAACGTATGCTTATTCGGGACTTCGTTCGCTCATTCCTGGCACCTTTCCGTCTTGCTTCTTTCATATGAAGGGGATGAACGACAACAAAGGCGCAGCGTGGGAGCGATACCAGGACAATCTTCGGAAGGATTGGTCCAAAAACGTCTTCAACCTGGCGGAACGGCACATCGCCTCGCTGGAAGAGATGCGCTTCCATAACCCGACTTATTTCAGAGGAGCTAACTTTCAGAGAGATCTGGAAGAATGCGGTCTGTCGAAGATACCCCTCCTGCCGTCTCGCAACGAAGGCGTCGGCACGTTGCCGCTGCGGGAACGTATCGCGGACCTATGGTATCGCCTCGCCTATCCGTGACGGGCGGGCAGCCGGGGCAAAGCGTCAGAGGCCACGACGCCAGGCTGTAGCGGGGCCCTCGCGCCGCAGACGGGCCGCAAGCGGCCGCACCATCGAGACGAAACGCGCCTCCGATCCGGGCGGCGAGCCAGCCAGCCGCCACAGCACGCCCACGACCACGGCAAAAACCGCGATCGTCAGAACGCCCGTCGCGCCCCCCTGGACGAGGGCGGCGAGCGTGCTGGCCGGCGGGCGGCGGTGCCAGGCCGAGCCGCTCGCCCATAGCGCCGCCAGCGTGGCGGCGCCGGCGAGCGACGTGCGCAACATGCTGCCAGCGCCGTCGCGAAGGCGCAGCTCGCCGGATATCCGCAGCACGACCGCAACGACCACCGACTGCAGCACCAGGCTCGCCGCCGCCCACCAGACGAAGGTGCGAAGGCCGCCGGACTGGGCCGCCTCGACCAGCATCAGGACGCGCGCGAGCGCGCTGACCGCCGCGACCAGAAACGAGCGCACCACGCGGGCGTCGGCCCACAGCAGCGAGTTCGACACCCCGGTGAATGGCGCCATCAGGCAGGTCAGCGCGATGATCTCGACCAGCGGCGCCGCCGCCAGCCATTTCGATCCCAGCAGCACCACAACCACCGGCGCGGCAGCCGCGGAGATCGCGATCGCCAGCGGCAGAGTCAGAAGGGTCAGGAAGGCAACGACCGCCATGGGCGGAAGCGTCTGCGTATCGCCGCGCCGCCGCGCCTCGGCGAAGCCCGGGAACAGGGCCGCCGCCACAGGCACGACGAACTCCGTCACCGGCAGGGTGCCGACCTCCCAGGCCAGGGCATAGAGGCCATAGGCGGCAGCACCCAGCACCGGGGCGATGATGAAGGCGTCGCTGCGTTGCCAGACCAGGTTGGCGAGGCTGCTCGCCCAGGTCCAGAACGAAAACCCGACGAGGTCGCGCCAGCGCCGCAGGGTGAAGCGCGGGCGGTGCGGATGGACCAGGTATGTCGCCACCAGCCGCGACAGGCTCGAGACGGCGATGGCGATCAGCAGGGCCCAGTAACTGCGCAGCAGCAGGGCGGCGGTGATCGCGGTCGCGACCTGCAGCAGGCGCGGCAGGATGCGCAGCATGAACTCCATGCCGAAGCGGAAATTGCGCTGGAACTCGGCGATGGCGATGTTCTCGAAGCCGGCGGCGGCGGCGAGGGCGGCGAGCACCAGCAGCATCGGCGCCACCCGCGGGTCGCCGAACCAGCGCGCGGCGAACGGCGCGACGGATGCGACGACGGCACCGGTGATCAATCCGCGCGCCGCCTGCATGGTGAACGCGGTGTCGTACAGCTCGGTCGCGTCCTCGGGGTGGCGGATCAGGGCGCCGCGCAAGCCAACCTCCGACAGCGCATCGACCGAGTTCGAGAACGCGGTCGCCATGGCCACCAGGCCGAAATCGGCGGGCAGGAGGATTCGGGCGATGACGAGGGTGCTGATGAGGCCGAGCGTGCGCGAGGCGAAGCGGATCGCCACCATCCAGACGGCGCCCTTCGCCACCTGCTTGGCCAGCGAGGGCGCCGCGGCGGGTGGGATCGCGCCCTCGAGCGCGGGGGCTGGGGCGTCCTGCGGCATCGGCGTCGGGTCTAACATGGCGGCGGCGCGCGCTCCACCGCGGCCACGCCGGGCGGAGCCGCGGGTGACCAAACTTGACCCGCGCTACCGCCCCGAGACGGACAGAAACTCGATCTGCCAGCGCATCTCCTCGCTGCTGAGGGGGAAGTCCCCGCCCGGGGCGGCGCGCAGCACGGCCTCCGGGGCGAGGCGGGCCAGCAACGTCTGCAGCGGGCCGGCGAGGCGCATGGTGAAGCCCGCCTTCCAGACCAGGCTGACCAGCCCCTTGCCGCTGCGCAGCGAGGCGGCGCGCTCCACCACCGTCATCTCCACCGACGCGGCGACCGCGAGCAGCGCGGTCGCGAGCCGGGTCTCGCCGCGGCGCACCGCGTCCAGCACCGCGCCCTCGTCGAGCCGGCTGCGGGCGGCGAGGTGGCGCGCCTCGGCCAGGGCGTCGGCGGCGGGCGAAGCGGATGCCACCGGCGGCGGCATCAGCCGCGCGGCCAGGCGATGGCGCAGGTCGGCGGTGATGGCGGGGTCGAGGTCGGCGCGGGCGGAGAGTTCCTCGAGCAGCACGGTGGCGACGATCTCCGACAGCGCCGCTGCGGCGCGCGCGGTGAGCCGCGGCCGGCGCACCAGCGGGCCGTGCCAGCTCGGGTGGTCGGCGGCCTCGGCGATCAGCGCGTCGAGCGTCGCCTCGCGGATGGCGGCGGTGGGGTTGGCGAGCAGCGCCTCCACCGCCGCGGAGTCGGCCATCGCGGCGATGCGGTCGGCGACCACCTCGGGCAGGCCGGGCCGGCGGGCGATGGCGACGGCCGTCGCCGGACAGGGCGGGGCGGCCAGCAGCGCCAGCAGGTCCGCCTGGGTCAGGATCGGCGACAGGCGCAACACCGGCTCGGCAACCGGCAGCGCGGTGTCGGCGGCCAGGCGCAGGATCAGCGCGCGCGGCGCGGTCGCCATCTCCTTGACGACGTCGGCGATGGCGGCGCGCACGCGCACCGCCTCGTCGCTGACCAGACCCTCCAGCACGTCGATCACGTGCTCGCCGATGCGCGCGCGGCCGGATGCCGCCATGCCCGGCAGCAGCAGCGCCAGCTTGCGCGCGACCAGGGTGCGCACGCGCTCGTCGAGGTCGCGCGCGAGGAGCGCATTGGCGGCGGGCGGGGCGGCCTGGTTGAGGGCGACCGAGGCACGGACGGTCACGGCCTCGTCGCGGGCGAGCGCCAGCAACACCCCCACCTGCGTCGCCTTCCCCGCGCCGAGGCGGACGCGGGCGGATTCGTCGGGCGGGACCAGGCGGCTGATGGCGCCCAGGACCGGCAGCGATGCCGGCCCCTGGATGCCAGGAGACGGGACGCCAGGGGGTGGGGCTTGCTCGGCGGGTGCTGGTGCTGCGGTCATGTCTGTCGCTCCCCGGCGCCGAGGCCGCTGTTGAGGCCGTCCTCCTGGGCTGCCACGCGCCAGCGGCCGCGGCCGGCGCGCTTGGCGGCGTACATCGCCTGGTCGGCGCGGTGCATCAGGCTGTCGATGTCCTCGCCGCCGGGCACCGCCTCGCCCGCCGGGTGATGGTGCGGCCAGCGCGTGGCGATGCCGATGGAGACGCCGAGCCGCGCCGTGACATCGGCCGGCGTCAGCGCCGGGACCGCGAGGCGCAGGGCCTCGGCCCGCTCGGCGGCGGTCAGCGAATCGGCGCCGTCGAGCCAGATCGCGAACTCGTCGCCGCCGAGGCGGGCGACCAGGTCGGCCGGGCGCACCGTCTCGCGCAGGAGTTCGGCGGCGGCGACCAGTGCCGCGTCGCCGGCGTCGTGGCCGGCCTCGTCGTTGAGCGCCTTGAAGCAGTCGAGATCGGCGAAGATCAGCGTCCCGGGCAGGGATTCGCGGTCCAGCCGGTCGAGGCGGCGGGCCATCTCGTCGAGGAAGGCACGGCGGTTGAGCAGGCCGGTCAGCGGGTCGGTGCGAGCCTGGCGGGCCATTTCACGCTGGATCGCATCGTGGTCGAGGATGACGCGGACGATGCCGACGGCGGAGGCGGCGAGCGTCATCTCGTCGGCGTCCCAGGCGCGCCCGCCGGCGCCGCGCCAGAGGACGATGCCGGCCTGCGCGCCGTAGCCGTCGTCGCTGGGGCAGGCGAGCACCAGCTCGCCCTCGGGCGCACGCGCCTGGACGGGCTGGCTGCCGCCCGCCTCGAGGAGGGTCAGCGCGGTGTGGCGGACCGGGGAGAAGTCGGCGCCGAAGCTGTGGCGCACGCCGGGCTCGACGCCGTCGCCGATCATGTCGACGACGACACAGCCGGCGGCGCCGACGGCCGTCGCGAGCGAGTGCAGCGCCACCTGCATCATGCGCGGGGCCATCACCTCGTGGCGCATGCGCCAGAGGATGTGGTCGACCACCTCGCCTCGGCGCAGCGCCGCGGCGAGGGCGGCGTCGTGGCGGTCCTG
>JAGWQN010000022.1 GCA_028869995.1 Rhodospirillales bacterium | reverse complement strand
CGTAAGCTCCTTATGGCCGCGACCGCAATCATCTGTGCGGCAGGTCTGACTTCGACGGCGCATGCCCAGATGGAATCGGGCATGATGAAGGGTCTCGGCGGCGACGGCCAGATCTTTGGGCCGACCTCCGGCACGCCGGGTCCGTCGGGCCTTCCGGGCCAGATCATGTTCTACTTCAAGGGCCGTCTCGTGACCGAGGCGTTTGCCGCGGGTAGCTCGGGCGACAGCAAGCACAGCAGCATCGCCTTCGGCGAGTATGCCCGTCTCTACACCGGCTTCTCCGGCACCGCGGCGAACGGCATGAAGTTCGGCGCCTTCGTCGAAGTCCGCCAGAACAACCCGGCCGGCGCCAGCAGCGCGCCGTTCCATGCCTCGAACCTCTACTTCCGCCGTGAGGAAGGCTACCTCGCGGGGAACTGGGGCCAGTTCCGCTTCGGCCAGGGCGACAACGCGACCAGCCTGTTCCTGACCGGCACGTTCGAGAACTTCGCCTCGGGCGGCCTGAACGGCGACATCTTCGACGCCTTCACCGGCAACTCCGGCATCGGCTGGGCGTTCCCGGACAACGGCGGCAACTACGGCACCAGCTCGATCACCTATGTCTCGCCGCAGTTCGCCGGCTTCGACTTCGCCGTCAGCTACGCGCCGAACTACACCGGCAACGGCGAGGCGGGTGACCGCGCCTACACCTCGATCGTGTCTGGCGGACAGGCGCCGCGCAACGAGATCGACGCCGCGGCTCGCTACACCGGCAAGATGGGCCCGGTCGGCCTGACGGCCGAGCTCTATGGCCGTACCGCCGGTCACGTGAACAACTACACGGCTCCGGCGTCGAACCCGTCGGAAATCGGCGGTGGCGTGACGCTAGCGATGGGCGGCCTGGCCTTCGGCGGCAGCATCCTGCACGGCAACGCGGCTATCGCGAACAGCGAGCTGTATCCGCTCGAGCATGGCAGCAAGCACCTGACGGCGGCGATCGTCGGCGCGTCCTACGCGTTCGGGCCGTTCCTCGTCGGGACGCACCTGCTGACGCAGACCTCGGACGGCGCGCACACCGGCTACACGATGCGTGAAGAGGGCGCGGCGGTCGGCGGCGACTACGCGTGGGCCCCGGGCACGACGGCGTTCGTCGAGTTCGACTACATGCAGCGTCACCAGATCGGCTCGCACATCGGCGCCAACGGCACGGACAACACCCGTGCGGCTGGCGTGCTGATCGGCAACACGTTCAACTGGTAATCGCCAGTTCGAACGCGGCTAGCGAACGTGACGACCGGGGGCGGCAGGGAAACCTGCCGCCCCTTTCTTTTGCCCGGCGGCGAACCGGCGCGATGCCTGGAAATCCCCGTCGCTCTGCTCTAGAACCCGCGAGCCGTTCCCGGGAAATGTCCATGCCCTCTCGCCTGCCGACCGCCCTTGTCATGCTGCTGCCGCTCGTGCTCTCCGCCTGCGGCGGCAAGATCCTGCCCGACACCGCGTATAACGACTCGCGCTACCGCGGGCCGGGCGCGGGCAATGGCAGCATCTTCGGCCCCAACGGCCTCAGCTTCACCACCGGCGGCACCGCGGCGGCCAACCGCGGCGGGGCGATCGGCGTCAACGCCTATCTCTGGCGCGGCGCGCTCGACACGCTCTCCTTCATGCCGCTCGCCTCGGCCGATCCGTTCGGCGGCGTCATCATCACCGACTGGTACCAGCCCCCGGCCTCGCCCAACGAGCGCTTCAAGGCGACCGCCTATATCCTCGGCCAGCAGCTGCGCACGGACGGGCTGCGCGTCGTGCTCTATCGCCAGGTGCGGCAGAACGGGCAGTGGGTGGACGCGCAGGTGGACCCCGCGGTGCAGACCGCGCTCGAGAACCGCGTGCTCGACCGCGCGCGCCAGCTGCGCACGCTCTCCAAGGGCGCGGGCTGAGGCCATTTTTTGCCGTCGCGCGGTGGCGCGGCGGCGTGGACGCGGGCAGGCGCGGGCTCTAGAAACCCGTCATGGACAGCCCGAACACCGCCGCGACCGAGCCGGCCGCGCGCTATGATTTCCGCGCCCACGAGCCGCGCTGGCAGGCGGCCTGGGCGGAGCGCCACCTGTTTCGCGCCGAGGACAAGCCGCGCTCGGGACGGCGGAAATACTACGTCCTCGAAATGTTTCCCTACCCCTCCGGCCAGATCCACATGGGGCATGTGAGGAACTACACCCAGGGCGACCTGGTCGCGCGCTTCCGCCGCGCCCAGGGCTGCGACGTGATGCACCCGATGGGCTGGGACGCGTTCGGCCTGCCCGCCGACAACGCGGCGCGCGAGCGCGGCGTCAGCCCGCGGGACTGGACCTACGCCAACATCGCCGCGATGCGCGCGGGGATGAAGCGCATGGGCCTCTCGCTCGACTGGTCGCGCGAGTTCGCCACCTGCGATCCCGCCTATTACGGCCAGCAGCAGCGCCTGCTGCTCGCCTTCCACCGCGCCGGCCTGCTCGACCGCCAATCCTCGCTGGTGAACTGGGACCCGGTCGACGAGACGGTGCTCGCCAACGAGCAGGTGATCGACGGGCGCGGCTGGCGCTCTGGGGCGGAGGTGGAGAAGCGCCGGCTCTGGCAATGGTGCCTGCGCATCACCCGCTACGCGCCCGAACTGCTCGACGCGCTGGCGACGATGGAACGCTGGCCCGAGCGCGTGCGCGTGATGCAGGCGAACTGGATCGGCCGCAGCGACGGCGCGGAGGTGCGCTTCGATCTCGAGACGCCGTTCGCGGGGCATGACAGCGTCAGCGTCTTCACCACCCGCCCGGACACGCTGTTCGGCATGAGCTTCCTCGCCATCGCGCCCGAGCACCCGATCGCCGCGGCGCTCGCCGCCGGGGACCCGGCGGTCGCCGCCTTCATCGCCCAGTGCCGCGCCGGCGGCACGTCCGAGGCGGAGATCGAGACGGCGGAGAAGCAGGGCCGCGACACCGGCCTGCGCGTCCGCCACCCGTTCACCGGCGCGACCTACCCGGTCTGGATCGCCAATTTCGTGCTGATGGAATACGGCACCGGCGCGATCTTCGGCTGCCCCGCGCACGACCAGCGCGACCTCGACTTCGCGCGGAAATACCGCCTGCCGGTGCCGCCGGTGGTCCTGCCCGAGGGCGCGGACGCGGCCGGCTTCGCCATCGGCGCGGAGGCCTGGGTCGGCCCGGGCCGGATCGTCAACTCGGGCTTCCTCGACGGGCTCGCGGCGCCGGGGGAGGCGAAGCGCGCGGCCATCGCCGAGCTGGAGAAGCGCGGCTGCGGCACCGGGCGGACGACCTGGCGCCTGCGCGACTGGGGCATCTCGCGCCAGCGGCCCTGGGGCTGCCCGATCCCGATGATCCATTGCGATTCCTGCGGCATCGTGCCGGTGCCCGAGCAGGACCTGCCGGTGCTGCTGCCCGACGACCTCGACTTCAAGGTGCGCGGCAACCCGCTCGATTCCCACCCGACCTGGAAGCACGTCGCCTGCCCGCAATGTGCCCGCCCGGCCCTGCGCGAGACCGACACCTGCGACACCTTCGTCGAGTCGTCGTGGTATTTCGCCCGCTTCTGCTCGCCGGGCGCCGCCGCGCCGCTCGACCGGGAGGCCGCCGACCACTGGCTGCCGGTGGACCAGTATGTCGGCGGAATCGAGCACGCGATCCTGCACCTGCTCTACGCGCGCTTCTTCACCCGCGCGATGGCCGATCTCGGCCTGCTCGCGGCGAAGGAGCCGTTCGCCGGCCTGTTCACCCAGGGCATGGTGACGCATGCCAGCTATCGCGCGCCGGATGGCGGCTGGCTCGCGCCCGACGAGGTGCGCCTCGAGGCCGACGGCAGCGCGACCGTGGTGGCGACCGGCGCGCGCGCGCAGATCGGGCGCATCGAGAAGATGAGCAAGTCCAAGCGCAACACCGTCTCGCCCGACGCGATCATCGATCGCTACGGCGCCGACACCGCGCGCTGGTTCGTGCTCGCCGACAACCCGCCCGAGCGCGACATGGAGTGGACCGAGGCCGGTGTGGCCGGGGCCGCGCGCTTCATCCAGCGGCTGTGGCGCACGCTCGAGGACATCGCCCCGCCGGGCGAGGCGCCGGCTGCGTTCGGCGCCGCGGCGCGGGCGCTGCGCCGGACCACGCACGCGACGATCGAGGCGGTGACGCAGGCGATCGAGGCGTTCGGCTTCAACGTCGCGGTGGCGCGCATCCACGAGCTGGCCAACGCGCTCGCCGAGGCGGCCGGCGCGCCGGAGGGCGAGGGCATGGGCTTCGCCCGCGCCGAGGCGGCCGACGTGCTGATCCGCCTGGTCGCGCCGATGATGCCGCACCTCGCCGAGGCGCTGCATGAGCGCCGCGCCCCGGGCGGCACGACGCTGGTCGCGCAGATGCCGTGGCCCGAGCACGATCCGGCGCTGGCCGCACCCGAGAGCATCACCATCGCCGTGCAGGTCGGCGGCAAGCTGCGCGGCACCATCGCCGTCGCGCCCGACGCGGCGGAGGCCGAGGTGCTGGCCGCGGCCGAGGCGGAGCCGAATGTCGCGCGCACCCTCGCCGGACGGCGCCTGGTCAAGCGGATCTACGTTCCCGGCCGCATCGTCAATCTGATCGTCGGCGGCTGAACGGCGCGTCTTTGCGATAGCCGTCCGATCGCCGCCATGCCACGGTTGGGGCCATGACCCAGACCCTGGCGGGCACGATCGCCGGGCCGATCACGCTCGCAGAGGCCAGCGCCACGATCCTTGCGGGCGCTTTCGTCTATTGGTCGCAGGCCTACGTTGGCGGCAGCGCCGTGGTGGCGCCGGTGGGTGTCGTCAGCACGGTCGCGAATGCGGGCACCATCGCCGCGGCGATCGGCTATGGCATCGAGATCGGCGCCGGCACCTTCGTCAACGCGGCGGGTGGCGCGGTGCTGGCCTCGCTCGGCGCCGTCGACAACCTGGCGGCCGGCGGCGCGCTCAGCGTCGTCAACCAGGGGCGGATCGACGGCGCGGCCAGCGGCGTCCTGCTCAACCATCCCGGTTTCATCACCAACGCCGCCGGCGCGCTGCTGGCGGGCGGCGCGGTCGGCGTCAGCCTGGCTGCCGCCGGGGCGATCGTGGACAATGCCGGCACGATCTCGAGCTATACGATCGGCGTGGCAGGCGTGGGGGGCGATGCCGTCACCAACCGCGCCGGCGCCAGCATCGACGGTGGCGCGGGCGGGGTTCTCGGTGCCGCCCTGCTCGACAACGCGGGCGATGTCACGGCCTCCGGCGCGGGCGGGACCGGGGCTGCCGCGGCGACGATCCTGAACCGCGCCGGCGGGTCCGTGGGCGGCGCGACCGCCGCCGTCGCCGGCACGCTCGACAATGCCGGCACCCTTTATGGGACGGCGCTCGGCGCCCTCGCCACGACGCTGACCAACTCGGGGCAGGTCCTCGTCGCCGGCGGCGGCATCGGCAGCGGGCAGGGCGGCGTCGGCGTCCTGCTCGCCGCCGGGGCGACGCTCGCGAACATGGCGGGCGGGCTGGTTTCCGGCAGCGCGCCCGCGAGCGTCGCCGTCCAGCTTGCGGGCGGCCTGGTCACCAACGCCGGCACGCTGGCCGCGGCCTATGGCGTCGCCGGCTCCGGCACGCTGGTCGACGCCGGCACCATCATCGGCCGCTCCGGCACGGCGGTCGCGTTCCGGCCCTCGCTCGCCGCCTCGCTGCTGGTGCTGGAGCCGGGGGCGGTCCTCGCCGGCGGGATCGACGGCGGCGGCGCGGCGACGCTGGAGCTCGGGGCGGGCACCGGCACGCTGTCGGGCTTCGGCGCCAGCATCGTGGACCTGCGCGCGGTCACCCTGGACCCGGGCGCCGCCTGGCTGCTCGCCGGCAGCGGCGCGGGCCTCGCCGCGCAGCCGGTGGCCGGGCTCGGCGCCGCCACGCTGGAGCTCGCCGGCACGGTCGAATCCTATGTCGCGCTGTCCGGCGGGCGGCTGACGCTGTCCGGCGGCACGACGCTGGACCTGCCGGGCCTGCCGGGCGTGCATGTCGGCACGGACGGGCTCGACACGCTGATCACCGCCTGCCTCGCCGCGGGCAGCCGGATCGCCACCGCGCGCGGGCCGGTCGCGATCGAGGCGCTGGCCGTGGGGGAGCGGGTCGTCACCGCGTCGGGGCGGCTCGCGCCCGTGCTCTGGCTCGGCCGGCGGGCGCTGGACCTCGCGCGGCATGCGCGGCCGGAGGCGGTGCTGCCGGTGCGCATCCGCGCCGGCGCCTTCGCCCCCGGCGTGCCGGAGCGCGACCTGCTCCTCTCGCCGGACCATGCGGTGCTGCTCGGCGGCGCGCTGGTGCCGGTGCGCCACCTGGTGAACGGGGTGAGCATCGCGCGGGAGCGGTGCGCGAGCGTCGTCTACTGGCACCTCGAGCTCGACCGCCACGACGTCGTCCTGGCCGAGGGCCTGGCCTGCGAGACCTATCTCGACACCGGCAACCGCGCCGCCTTCGCCGGTGAGCCGGTGCTCGCGCTGCACCCCGAGGGGGCGGCGCGGCATGCGCGCGCGGTCTGGGCGGCGCGGGGTTGCGCGGCGATCCTGGACGACCCCACCGCCCTGGCCCTGCGCGCACGGCACACCGCCCTCCTCGCGCGCACGACGTTGCCCCAGTTCCGGCGCGCCGCGGCCGCGGCTACACTGGTCGCGTGACCCGCGCCCTCCTGCTCCTCGGCCTCCTCCTGCTTGCCGGCTGCGGCTTCCGGCCCGTCTACGCGACGCAGGGTGCGAGCGCCCCGGCGCTGGCCGGCCTGTCGCAGATCGACGTGGCCCTGATCCCCAACCGGTTCGGCCAGCTCACCCGCGAGGCGCTCGAGGCGCGGCTGGAGCGCGGCGGCCCGGGCCGGGTCCACCGCTACCGCCTCGTCACCAATCTCGACCTGTCGAGCGACGCGGTCGGCGTCCGGCCGGATTCGGTGGCGACGCATGTGCGCCTGATCGGCACCGCGCAATGGACGCTGGCGGCGGAGGACGCGAGCGGGGCGACGCTCGCCCACGGCACCGCGCGCGACGTCGATGGCTACGACGTCATCGACCAGCAGTATTTCGCCGCCGACCTCTCCAACGAGGCGGTGCAGCGGCGCATCGCCCGCAGCCTCGCCGACCAGATCGCGCTGCAGCTGGCCCTCTATTTCCGGCACCACCCGCCGCCGCCCTCATGACGCGGGCGCAGGCTGCCCGCCGGCCCGGCCCCGGCCCGCGATGAAGATCGAGCCGCGCCAGGCGGAACGCTTCCTGCGCGATCCCGGCTCGGTCCGGGCCGTGCTGCTGCATGGCGAGGACGAGGGGCTGATCCGCGAGCGCGCGGCGGCGCTGGCCCGGCGCGTTCTCGGCTCGCTCGACGACCCGTTCCGCTATGTCGAGCTGGCGCGCGAGGAGGCGGCCCGGCTGGCGGAGGAGATGGCGGCGCTGTCGCTGACCGGCGGGCGGCGCGTGGTGCGCCTGCGCGAGGCCACGGACGCGAGCGCCGGCGCCGTCGCCGCGGCGCTCGCGGGGCCGGGCGAGGCGCTGCTGATCCTCGAGGGCCCGGGCCTGACCGGCCGCTCCAAGCTCGTCACCCAGCTGACCAAGGCCCCCGACGCCGCGGTGCTCGGCTGCTACGCCGAGGAGGGCCGGGCGCTGGAGGAGACGATCGGCGCCATCCTCGGCGCGCACCGTGTCAGCGCCGCGCCGGAGGCGCTCGCCTTCCTCGCCCACCAGCTCGGCGCCGACCGCGCCGTGACCCGCGCCGAGGTCGAGAAGCTGGCGCTCTATGCGGGCGAGTCCGGGCGGGTCGGCCTCGCCGACGCCGAGGCGGTGATCGGCGAAGCCTCCGGCCTGTCGCTCGACGACGCCATCCACGCCGCCGCCGAGGGCGACGCCGCGACCGCGGACCGCGCGCTCGCCCGCGCCATGGCCGAGGGGGCGAACCCGGTCCAGGTGGTCCGCGCCGCGTTGCCGCTGTTCCAGCGCCTGGCGCGGGCGGCGCTCGGCATGCGCGAAACCGGGCAGGGCGCGGCCGAGGCGGTGCGCGCGATCCGCCCGCCTGTCTTCTTCAAGCGCGAACGCCAGCTCGTCCGCGCCCTCGAACGCTGGTCGGCCCCTGCCCTGGAGGCCGCCTGCACCGCGCTGTGGGAAACCGAGCGCGAGATCAAGCGTACCGGCGCGCCGGCCGAGACTCTGGCCCGACAGCGGCTGCTCGGCCTCGCGCGCCAGGCGCGTCCCCCCAAACGGAAGGAAACCCGATGATCGTCGTGACGACTGAGAACGTGGCCGGCCAGCGCGTGCGCGCCACGATCGGCCAATGCTTCGGCGTGGTGGTGCGCAGCCGCGGCATCGGCGGCAACATCGCCGCCGGCCTGCGCTCGATCGTCGGCGGCGAGATCAGCGAATACACGACGATGCTGGAGGAGGCGCGCCGCCACGCGCTCGACCGGATGATCACCAACGCGGTCGAGATGGGCGCCAACGCGGTGGTGATGATGCGCTTCGACTCCTCGGAGATCGGCCAGACGATGAGCGAGATCGTCGCCTACGGCACGGCGGTGGTGCTGGAGCCGGCGTGATCCTGCGCGCGGCGGTCCTCGGCTTCGGGGTCCTGCTGCTCGGCGGCGGCATCCTCGCCGCGGCGGCGGGCGGCGGGACGGGGGCGATCGCGCCCGCCATCCTCGGCCTCGTGATCGTGCTCGGCACCGCCTTCGAGGGCCGCTACCGCGCGGGCCGGACGAGCGCGCGCGGGGACACCCCCGGCCCCGGCTGGGAGCGGACGGCCGAGCGCTTCCGCGAGCCCGATGGCACGCCGGTCGAGGTCTGGTTCAACCCGGCGAGCGGCGAGCGGCGCTACGTGAAGAAGTAGCCGGCGCGCTCAGTTGCGCGGCAGGCGCAGCGTCGCCGGCGCGTCCGGGTTCTGGGCGCGGTGGCGCAGCAGGTGGTCGGCGAGGACGCAGGCCAGCATCGCCTCGCCCACCGGCACCGCGCGGATGCCGACGCAGGGGTCGTGCCGGCCCCGGGTCACGATCTCGGTCTCCTGGCCGGCGGCATCGACCGTGCGCCGCGGCGAGAGGATGGAGCTGGTCGGCTTCACCGCGAAGCGCGCGACGATCGGCTGGCCGGTGGCGATGCCGCCGAGGATGCCGCCGGCATGGTTGGCGAGGAAGCGGACCTCGCCGCCGGCCATGCGCATCTCGTCCGCGTTCTCCTCGCCCGAGAGCGCCGCGGCGGCGAAGCCGTCGCCGATCTCGACCCCCTTCACCGCGTTGATGCTCATCAGCGCGGCGGCGATGTCGGCGTCGAGCTTGCCATAGACCGGCGCGCCGAGCCCCGGCGGCACGCCCTCCGCCACGACCTCGATCACGGCGCCGCAGGAGGATCCGGATTTTCGCACGCCCGCGAGGTAGGACTCCCACGCCGGGGCGGCGGTCCGGTCCGGACAGAAGAACGGGTTGTTGTCGACTTCGTCCCAGTCCCACCGATCGCGGTCGATCCGGTGCGGGCCCATCTGCACCAGCGCGCCACGGATCGTCGTGCCGACGAGAAGCTTGCGCGCGATCGCGCCGGCGGCAACCCGCATCGCCGTTTCACGCGCCGAGGACCGCCCGCCGCCGCGATAATCCCGGATCCCGTATTTCGCATGGTAGGTGATGTCGGCATGGCCGGGGCGGAACGTCGTCGCGATCGCCGCGTAGTCGCGCGAGCGCGGGTCCGTGTTCTCGATGACGAGCGCGATTGGCGTCCCCGTCGTCATCCCCTCGAAAACACCGGAGAGGATGCGCACCGCGTCGGCTTCCTGCCGCTGCGTGGTGAATTTCGACGCGCCCGGCCGCCGCCGGTCGAGGAAGGGCTGGATGTCCGCCTCGGCGAGCGCGATGCGCGGCGGGCAGCCATCGACGACGGCGCCGATCGCCGGCCCGTGGCTCTCGCCCCAGGTCGTGACGCGGAACAGCTGGCCGAAGCTGTTATGCGACACCGCCGCGCGCTCAGCCCGCCACCGCGATGTCCGGCGCGTCCGGGTTCTTCATGCCGACCAGGTGGTAGCCGGCATCGACATGGTGCACCTCGCCGGTGACGCCCGCGCCGAGCTCGGAGAGCAGGTAGACCGCGGCGCCGCCGACCTCGCCGATGGTGACGTTGCGGCGCAGCGGCGCGTTGAGCTGGTTCCACCGCAGGATGTAGTGGAAATCGCCGATGCCGGAGGAGGCGAGCGTGCGGATCGGCCCGGCGGAGATGGCGTTGACGCGCACCCCCTGCCCGCCCAGGTCGGCCGCGAGGTAGCGCACCGAGGCCTCGAGCGCCGCCTTCGCGACACCCATGACATTGTAGTGCGGCATCACCCGCTCGGCGCCGAGATAGGAGAGCGTCAGCATCGCGCCGCCCGGCGGCATCATCGCTGCTGCCCGGCGCGCCACCGCGGCGAAGGAATAGCAGGAGATGTCGAGCGCCTGCAGGAAGGCGTCGCGCGGCGTGTCGACGTAGCGGCCGCGCAGATACTGCTTGTCGGCGAAGCCGATGGCGTGGACCAGGAAGTCGAGCCCGCCCCAGGCGCGCCCGATCTCGGCGAAGGCGGCGTCGATCGCGGCGTCGTCGCTGACATCGCAGGAGAGCAGCATCGGCACGCCCAGGCTCTCGGCCAGCGGGCGGACGCGCTTTTCCATCACCTCGCCCTGGTAGGAGAAGGCGAGCTGGGCGCCCTGGGCGGCGCAGGCGGCGGCGATGCCCCAGGCGAGGGAGCGGTCGTTGGCGACGCCCATGATCAGGCCACGCTTCCCCTGCATCAGCGTGCCCTCGGCGGGCTTCTTGATCTCGTCCATGGCGCATCTCTTGCGCAGGCCCCGTCCGGGCGCAAGCCGGACCGTATCGGCAGCGTTCGGATACAAGCCGGACCCGAACCGCAGCATCCGCGCGCAAGCCGGACAGGAAGGCGAGCCTGCGCGCGCCGGCCGCGGGGAAGTGGCGCGCCGGCGGGCGTCCAGGCGGTCCTTGGCGCCGGGGCGGAGCCGTCCCATAACACCGCCCCATTGCCGAAGGCCGTGCCCATGGAACCCGAACCCTTTGCCCCGCTCACCGCCTGGCTCACCGAGGCCGAGGCGAGCGAACCCAACGATCCCAATGCGATGATCCTCGCCACGGCGACGCCGGACGGCACGCCCTCGTCGCGGGCGGTGCTGCTGAAGGGGATCGACGGGCCGGAGGCGAGCCCGCGCGGCCTCCTCTTCTATACCAACCTGCAGTCGCGCAAGGGCCGCGAACTGGCGGCCAACCCGCGCGCGGCGCTGCTGTTCCACTGGAAGACGCTGCGCCGCCAGGTGCGCATCGAGGGAACGGTCCAGCCCGTCACCGCCGCGGAGGCCGACGCCTACTACGCCTCCCGCCCGCGCGTCTCGCGCCTTGGCGCCCATGCCTCGGACCAGTCGCGCCCCCTGCCCTCGCGCGCCGTTCTGGAGGAGCGTGTGGCGGAGATGCAGGCGCGCTACCCCGGCGAGGAGGTGCCGCGCCCGGCGCACTGGTCCGGCTTCCGCCTGGTGCCGACCTATTTCGAGTTCTGGCGCGACATGCCCTTCCGGCTCCATGAGCGGCAGACCTACACGCGCGACGGTGCCGGCTGGCGCCTCGGGATGCTGTTCCCCTGATCCCGGCGGCGCAGCTTCAGGCCGCTGCGTTTCTGCGCGAGCTCGCCGGGCGGGACCCGATCGAGACGCATATCTCCGCCGTCTTCGTCGGCGAGCGCACGGTCTGGAAGCTGCGCAAGGCGGTGCGGCTCGACTATGTGGACTTCACCAGCCTCGCCGCGCGCCGGGCGGCGGCCGAGCGCGAGATGGCGCTGAACGCGGCGCACGCGCCCGGCCTCTACCAGGGCGTGCGGACGCTCACGCTCGGCGCCGGCGGCGTCGCCCTCGACGGCGACGGCACGCCCCTCGACGTGGTGACGCAGATGGCGCGCGTCCCCGAGGCGGATTTCCTCGACGCGCGCGCCGCCGCCGGGCCGCTGCCGCCGCCGCTGCTCGACGCGCTGGCCGACAGCGTCGCCGCCTGGCACGCGACCTCGCCCGTCGTGGCGCGCGACCAGCCGGCGGCGCTCGCGGCGGTGATCGCGGGCAATGTCCGCG
>JAGWQN010000021.1 GCA_028869995.1 Rhodospirillales bacterium | reverse complement strand
CGCCGCCGCCTCCGCCCTCATTGGCCACGCGCGCTGGGCGCGGGCGACGCCGGGCTGGCGCGAGCCGCCGCACCTGTGGCTCGCCAGCGTCGGCGATTCCGGCAGTGCGAAAAGCCCCGGCGCGGACGTGCTGCTGCGCGACGTGCTGCCCGAGATCGAGCGGCGCATGGGCGGCGACTTCCCCGAGCGGCTGCGCGCCTGGCAGGCCGGGACGGAGGCGCGCAAGGCCGGGATGGAGGCCTGGGCGCAGGATGTCCGCGCCGCGCGCAAGTCCGGCCACGCGCCGCCGCTACCGCCGCCCGATGGCGACCCGCCGGAGCCGCAGCAGCCGCGCATCCACGTCTCCGACGTCACGGTGGAGCGGGTGGCGACGCTGCTCGCCGGCGCGGCGCCGGGGGGCCTGCTCGTGGTGCGCGACGAGATCGCCGGCTGGCTCCTGGGCATGAACACCTACAACGACGTCGGCCGCGCCTTCTGGATCGAGGCCTATGGCGGGCGGCCCTACCGGGTGGAGCGGCAGAAGCACCCGGAGCCGATCCATGTCGAGCGCCTGGCCGTGGCGGTCGCCGGCGGCATCCAGCCGGAAAAGCTCGCGGAGCTGTTCCGCGACGGGGATGACGGGCTGCTCTCCCGCTTCATCTGGTGCTGGCCGCGGATGGTGCCGTTCCGCCTCTCGCGCGCGGCACCGGGCGTGGCCTGGGCGATCGGCGCGCTGGACCGGCTGCGCCGCCTCGAACCCGGCATGGACGTGGCGGGCAACGCGGTGCCGCTCGACGTGCCGCTGGCGGAGGGGGCCGTCGCGGCGATGGAGCAGTTCGGCCGCGCCATGCAGCGCCGCCAGGTGGAGGCGGGCGGGCTGATGCGCTCCGCCTATGGCAAGGCGCGGGGGCTGGCGCTGCGCCTCTCGCTGGTGCTGGCGATGCTGCGCTGGTGCGCGGGCGAGGGGCCGGAGCCGCGCGAGATCGGCGAGGCGGTGTTCAACGCCGCCTGCGCGCTGGTGGCGGACTACGCGATGCCGATGGCGGCACGGGTGTTCGGCGACGCCGCGGTGCCGAAGCGCGAGCGCGACGCGGCGACGCTGGCGCGGTGGATCCTCTCCACCCGCGCGCCGGAGGTGCATGTGCGGCGGTTGCAGAAGGAAATCCGCCTGCCGGGACTTTCCTCGGCGGAGGACATCCACCTCGCCTGCTGGACGCTGGTGGAGGCCGGGTGGCTGTGCGAGACGCCGGCCTCCGGCGCCGTGGGGCGGCCGAAGACAACCTATCTCGTCAACCCCACGCTGCCCGCCCGCGCCGCCTGAGGCCCCGAGGGGCCGGGACACAATGGACACAATGGACACAATCCCACCCAGCCGCGCCAGACGGGGGTTTTGTCCATTTTGTCCATTGTGTCCGGGGGGCTGTGCGCGCCGCCGCCGCGCGGATACGCTCCCCCGAAACGCGGAGGGAAAGACCCGTCATGGCGGTCATCGACGTCCACACCCACATGTTCACGCGCGCCTTCATGGAGCTGCTGAAGACGCGCGGCGGCATCTACAACCTGCAGACGCGCCCGGACGGGCAGGTGGAGATCTTCCGCCACGACACGCCCGTGGCGATCCCGCAGAGGGGGCATTTCGACTACGAGCTGCGGATGCGCGACATGGATGCCAACGGCATCGACATGGCGATCGTCTCGCTCACCTGCCCCAACGTCTACTGGGGCACGGAGGACACGTCCTGCGAGGCGGCGCGCGAGAGCAACGACAGCATGGCGGCGGCGCAGAAGCGCTGGCCCGCGCGTATCCGTTGGTTCACCTCGCTGCCGTGGGAGTACCCGGCGCGGGCGGTGGAGGAACTGAAGCGCAGTTGCGACGCGGGCGCCGTGGGCGTGATGGTGCTCGCCAACATCGCCGGGCGCAGCCTCACGGACCCGCTCTTCGCCCCGGTGTGGGAGGAGATCGACCGCCGCGCGCTGCCGGTGCTGGTGCACCCGACGGACCTGCCGGGCATCGACCAGATGGACATGAAGAAGTACGACCTTTCCTGGTCCGTGGGCTTCATCGCGGACACCACGCTGGCGTTCACGCGCATCATCTTCGACGGGTTCCTCGACCTCTACCCGAACCTCAAGCTCATCGCGTCCCACGGCGGCGGGGCGCTGCCCTATCTCGTCGGGCGGTTCGACAAGGGCGACGAGGTGGAGATCCCCTCGCGGCGGCGGATCAAGGCCCGGCCTTCGGAGTATCTGAAGCGGATCTGGTACGACTGCATAACGTATGACCCCGGCGCGCTGCGCTTCCTCATCTCCGTCGTCGGCGCGGACCGGGTGATGTACGGCACCGACTATCCCCACCAGGTGCACGACATGAAGGGCTCCATGGCGAACACCGCGGCACTCGCGCCCGAGGTGCGGCAGGCGATCCGGGAGGATAACGCGCGGAAGGTGCTTGGGATTTAGGGGGCGGCGTTGGCGTGGAGCCGCCGCGCGCATCCAACCAGTGGTTGCCGACGCTCCGGAGTGTTTGGGTGGGAACCGGCCTGTCTGCCTCAGGCCGGCTCCACTTAGGCCGGACCTTCGGCTAATAACCGGGAAGCGCTGTCCCCTTCCTGAAGGCGGCGGTCGCCTACTATGCCAGCATCGGCGTCACCGTCAGCCGGGTGATGACCGACAACGGCTCCTGCTACATCTCCGACGACTTCCGAAAAGCCTGCGCCGACCTGGGCCTGAAGCACATCAGGACCAAGCCCTACACGCCCAAAACCAATGGCAAGGCCGAGCGCTTCATCCAAACCAGCCTGCGCGAATGGGCCTATGCCCAGACCGACGACAGCTCAGGCCAGCGCGCCGCCGAGCTGCCCGCCTGCTACATCGCTACAACTGGCATCGACCGAGCGGCGGAATAAGGTCACAGACGCCCATCACCCGGATCGGCTTGGATCGGGTCTCTGGAGGCTGTAGCGGATCGCCGTGTGGGCGGGCCAGCGTCGCCACTTCAGGCCGAAGCTGCGGTTCGTGCGGCTGCGATGGACGTCAATGAAGGTAGCGATTCCGCGATACGAGTTGCTGCCGCTGATGATCGCCAGGATCGAGAACAGCAGGGCATACGGCAGCTTGTAGAGCTTGCCTGCCGCGCGCTGCGGATCGGAGAACTCTGACAGGATATCAAGCAACGGGCTGAAGGCGGGCTGCGGTTTCGAGACGGGAGCCACATACCAGTTTACCGCTCCCCGGCCAGCACAGGCCTGTTTGCTTTGACAATGCGCTCATCAGAGATCTTACGAAGGGTCAATGCCGTCTTACCGGTCACCTCGCTTCAGATCCGGCATCCGGCTCGCGAAGGTATAAACGTTGCTGGGCACTTTTCGGTGCCTGCGCAGCCCCGTGTGAACGAGAGGTACAAACCTCGATGCAAGCAGGGCGGCTTTGCTCTCAATAAAATCAATAAGTTATTCGGGCATCAGGTACAAATTCTTTTATGAAAGTACACCCCGTTCCATCGGTCCGCTGCCGGCCCGTGGCGAGGGCGCCCGCGCTTTTAGCCGCGGCGTGGTCGCGGCAGGCTCGTGGTTGCCGTCGCGGCCGCAGGCGGCGAGGATGCGCGTCGTTGTGAGCGGCCGGCGTATCGCCGGCACGACGCCGGGTGCCCCGTGCCGATGTTCGATCTCGTGCAGATTATCAAAACCATTATAATATTGGCTGTTATTCAGCAGGTTTTCCTGGCGTTGGCGCCAGGCGTGCAATTTTCAATAGTAAAACGATTCGTCGCCTATTTGATCGGTTCCCCAATCTTGATGGAAATAGACTTTCTGGCGCGCCCGGACATGCACCTGGTGCCGACCTATGTCGTGGGCCAGGGGGCGTGCTTCTGGCGGATGTGCTGCGAGAACGAAGGCGCCGCCGGGTGAGGTAGCGTCGCCGCGCGCTCACCAGAGTGTGTAGCCGCCGTCGATCACCAGCGATGCGCCGGTCATGTAGCGCGAGGCGTCGCTGGCGAGATAGACGGCGAGCGGCCCCAGGTCTTCCGGCTGTCCGAACACGCCCATCGGGATCTGCGTGCGGCCCGCTTCGATCATCGCCGGGTTCTCGCGCGCCCAGCGCTGATTCGGTTCGGTCATGAACATGCCGGGCAGGATCGCGTTCACCGTGACGCCATGCGCAGCCCAGTCGGCGGCGGCGGCGCGCGTGAAGTGGATCACCGCCGCCTTCGCGGTTTCGTAGTGGCGGCCACCAATGCCGCGGTTGGCAACCAGGCCGCTGATCGAGGCGGTGTTGATCACCCGTCCGCCCTCGCCGCGGCGCACCATCTCGCCACCCACGAGTCGCGTGCACTGGAAGGTGCTGGTGAGGTTCAGGTCGATCATCTCGCGCCAGACCTCGAGAGGTTCGTCCTGCAGCGGAACGTTGATCCGCCGCCCGCCGATATTGTTGACCAGAATATGGATCGGACCCTCCGCGAGCGCGGCGCGGCAGGCCTGCTCCGCGCCCTCGGGCGAGCCAATGTCGGCCATCACGGTCGAGCACCGGCGTCCGCGGGCGCGGATGTCGGTGGCGGTTCGTTCCAGGCTTGCAGCGTCACGCCCGGCCAGCACCGCGTCGGCGCCGGCCTCTGCCATCGCCAGCGCCATCTCGCGCCCGAGGCCGCGGCTGCCGCCGGTGATGAAGAAGCGCTTGCCATCAAGGCGGAAGCGGTCGAGAACGGTCATGGAACGATCCTTCGTCGATAGGCATACGATGGCCAGACGATCCGGCCCATCATCGAGGCGATGGTAACGCCGATCCGGCAACGATCCAACGGCATCCGCGGCTGCCGGGCCGGCAGGTCGGCGGCGGCGCGACCCGACCGGCCCCCGGGCGCGGTCTATGGTCCCGGCGATGCCGTCGCGCGCGCCGCGCCTTCGCCCCTGCGCTCGTAGACGACCTTCCCGCCCAGGATGGTCATGTCGCATTGCGTGTCGTGCAGGATCTCGTCGGGGCTGGCGATGAGCAGATTGCGCGAGAAGACCGCCACGTCCGCCAGGTGGCCCGCGACGAGCTTGCCTTTGACGTGCTCGCGCTTCTGCGAGAAGGCAGCGAACTCCGTATAGGCTTGCAGCGCGGCCTCGATGCCCACTCTTTCCCTGGCCTCCATGAGCGTGCCGCGACCGGTCAGGCGCGTGAGCATGGCGTGGATGTTGGGATAGGGATTGGGGTCGCAAACCGGGGCGTCGCTGCCGGTGGCGGGCTTGAGGCCGAGCTCCATCCACGTCTTGAGCGGATAGCTGGGCAGCGCGCGCTCCGGCCCCAGGGCGGCGATGTAGGCGTCGCCGAAATCATGGATGAAGACCTGCTGCGGGCAGGGATAGATCCCCGCCTTCACCATGCGCCGGTGCTGCTCGGGGGTCGAGAACCCGCAATGCTCCACCCGGTGGCGGCGATCCGGGTCGGGGTGGGCGGCGAGCGCCTTCTCGTAGGCGGTGATGAGCTGCCCGATGGCGGCATCGCCGATGGCGTGGCAGGCGAGCTGGTAGCCCATCGCGTGGATCTGCATCACCTCGCGTTCGAGATCGGCATCAGGCTTCATCGGCACGCCGGTCGTCGGATCTGCGCCGAGATAGGGGCGCGACATCCAGGCCGTGCGGCCGCCGGCGGAGCCGTCGAGAAACAGCTTGACGGCGCCGATCATCAGCATGTCGTCGCCGGCGCCGCTGACCAGGCCCGCCTCGTGGCAGGGGTGCACGATCGACCTGTCGGAATCGCCGAGCAGCGTGAGCCAGAAACGCACCGGCAGCCGCCCCTCGCGCCGGGCCCGCTGGTAGGCGGCGATCTCGGCAAAACCCGCTGTCATGCCGACCGCGGCATCCATGCAACTGGTGATGCCGAAGGAGAGGAGATAATTCCCGGCGCGCTCGATCGCGGTGACGAGATCGTCCTCGCTCGGCGGCGGGATCACGGCGCGCACCAGCGCCATGGCGTTCTCCGCGAGCAGGCCGGTGAGCCTGCCGTTCTGCCGCTCGATGAGGCCGCCGGCCGGGGTCGGGGACGCTTCGTCGATCCCGGCCAGGCGCAGCGCCATGGAATTGCACACCGCGACATGACCGCATGTCCGCACCAGCATGACCGGATGCGATGGCGCCACGCCATCCAGCTCCTCGCGCAAGGGGTGCCGGCCGACATCGAGCTTGGTGTGATCGTAGCCGCGCGCCAGGATCCAGCCTCCCGGCGCCGTGCGCGCCGCCCGCTCGGCAACCGCTGCCAGCAGCGTGTCGAGCGTCGGCCGTGCCGAGGGCTTCGCGTCGATCCACCCGATCGTCAGGCCGAACGTGATCGGGTGCATGTGGGCATCGTTCAGGCCGGGAACCGCAAGACGGCCGGCGAGATCGACCACCTGGGTGGCGGGGCCGACGAGAGGCGCGATCTCCGTGTCCCGGCCGGCTGCCAGGACCCGATCCTGCGCGAGGGCAAGGGCTTCGACCACGCCTTCGTCGCGGCCGCACCAGATCGGACCGTTACGCAAGACGATATCGGCGGCTGGGGGCGTGGTGTGTGTGCGATCGCGCGGGAGATCATTCACGCTGCTGTTTCCTTCGGAGGGCGGACGTTGCTCGCCGCCGTGGCTTGTGGGTGGCGGTCCGCCGCATCGTCGCCGCGGGCGAGCATGGTGGCGACCGTGCTGTCCCTGTCAACCGTCCCGGCTCGTGCCCCGAGGGCCCGCACCGTCGGGCTGGCGTGCCGAGGCTGCATCGGATAATCGGGGTTCATGCGAGGCATTGCGACCAGGCGACACGTTCTCATCGGGATCGAGATCGCCTTCAATTTCGTCCTGCCCTTCGTCGCCTACGAACTGGCCAAGCCGCATCTCGGCGAGATCCGGGCGATCATGGCAGCCGCCGTCCCGCCCATCCTGTGGAGCCTGGCGGAGTTCGCCCGCAGCCGCCGGGTCGATGCGCTTTCCATCCTCGTCCTGGGCGGCATCGCCCTCTCGCTGGCCGGCTTTGCGCTCGGCGGCTCGGCCAAGCTGCTGCTTCTCCGCGAATCCCTGGTGACGGGCCTGATCGGCGTGATCTTTCTCGGCTCGGTGTTAATTCGCCGGCCGCTGGTCTACGTGCTCGCCCGGGCCTCGGCCGCGCGCCGGTCGGCGGAGGAGCACATCGAACTCGAGACGGCCAAGGACGATCCCGTTTTCCGCAGGACGATGGCGGTCATGACCTTCGTCTGGGGCAGCGGCCTCGTCGCCGAGACCGGCTTGCGCGGCACTTTGGTGTTCACGCTGCCGACCGGGCAGTTCCTGATCGTCAGCCCCATCATCGGCTATGGAACCTACGGCCTGCTGATTCTCTGGACTTTTCTTTATGTGCGCTGGGCGGCGCGGCACCAGCCGCAGGAAGAAAGCGCCATCGCCGAGCTGCCCTGAATCCGGGCGGCGTCCGGCTGCCGGCGCCTACTCGCGCGGCTCCCTGAAACGAACGCCGCGCCCGCCCTCGTCGCTTGCGTCGTGGTCGCGGATGAGCACGATCCCCGCGCGGTCGAGCGCCGAGACGACTTTGGTCAGGGTCTCCACGTTGCCCCGCACGGTACCCTTGCTGGCTTCCATGCGTTGGATCGTGGGGAGGGAGACGTTGGCCAGGGACGCGAGTTGACGCTGGTCGAGACCGAGAAGAGCGCGCGCGGCGCGCATCTGAGGCGCGGTGATCATCCAGCACGCTTCGCGCGCGAGAATGTCGATGTCAAGAATATGCAAAAATGCCTGCAAACCACCATTTTTCATGCTTGAAATATAAACAAGCGCGGTGACCGTCGATGCTTAGACTCATCTTCGCCGCGGCGGCGCCCCCGGAGGCGACGCTCTGCGAAGGTACCGAGCCATGGGCGGCGGGCGCGGCAGGGTGAGCCGGGGCGGGTCTCGCCGAGGCTGCCGGCCGCGCGCATAGTGGCGTCCTATCGAGCCCGGAGGGTCCATGGCCTACGATTTCGACCTGTTTGTCATCGGCGGCGGTTCGGGAGGCACGCGCTGCGGACGCATCGCGGCCGGCCTCGGCGCGCGCGTGGCGGTGGCGGAGGAACGCTTCTGGGGCGGGACCTGCGTCAATATCGGCTGCGTTCCCAAGAAGCTCATGGTGATGGCGTCCGAGTATGGCGCGGCGGTCGAGGATGCGGCGGGCTTCGGCTGGAGCATCGAGCCTGGCGCGCATGACTGGGCGAGCCTGATCGCCGCCAAGGACCGCGAGGTCGGGCGCCTCGCGCCGATCTACCGGCGACTGCTGGAGGGAGCCGGGGCGACGGTTTTCGACGCGCGGGCACAACTCGTCGACGCGCATACGCTCGAGGTCGGCGGCAGGCGCGTCTCGGCGGAGCGGATCGTCATCGCGACGGGCGGGCGGCCGCTGCGACCGGAGTTTCCGGGCGCGGCCCTCACTGTCGTTTCGGACGACGTGTTCGCGCTGGAGTCCTTGCCCGAACGCATCGTCGTGCTCGGCAGCGGCTATATCGCGCTCGAGTTCGCCGGCATCTTCGCAGGCTTGGGCCGGCATGTGGACCTCGTCTACCGCCAGCCGCTGCCGCTGCGCGGCTTCGACGGCGACATCCGCGAGGCGATGGCCGAGGCGCTGAAGGCGCAGGGCATCCACCAGCATCCGTTCAACGTGGTCGAACGCGTGGAGGACGCGGGAGGCGCGCGGCGTGTCCTTCTCTCCGATGGCAGCACGATCGAGGCGGAACTTGTCTTCGCCGCGATGGGGCGCGGTGCCTACACGCAGGGGCTGGGCCTGGAGGCGGCGGGCGTCGGCCTGCGCGAGAACGGTTCGATCCCGGTGGATGAGCAGAACGCGACCA
Source organism: Rhodospirillales bacterium (assembly GCA_028869995.1). Lineage (GTDB taxonomy): Bacteria > Pseudomonadota > Alphaproteobacteria > Acetobacterales > Acetobacteraceae > JAJXXT01. The sequence goes on along the minus strand of JAGWQN010000021.1, from coordinate 13,057 downwards.
ACGTGGCCAACATCTATGCCATCGGCGACGTGACGGACCGGCTGAACCTGACGCCGGTTGCCATCGCCGAGGGGCACGCGCTGGCCGAGCGGCTGTTCGGTGCGGGGCGATCGTGGCATCTCAACGCGGTTGCGACCGCGGTGTTCACCACGCCGCCGGTGGCGACCGTGGGGCTGACGGAGGAAGACGCGGCGACGCGCGAGGCCGTCGATATCTACCTCTCGCGCTTCACGCCCATGCGCCACACCCTTTCGGGCCGGCCGCGCAAGACCCTGATGAAGCTTGTCGTTTCGCAGGCGACGCACAAGGTGCTGGGCGCGCACATGCTCGGGGAGGATGCGCCGGAGATCATCCAGGGCCTGTCGGTGGCGCTCAACGCCGGGGCGACCAAACAGGATTTCGACATGACCGTGGGCATTCACCCCACCGCGGCGGAAGAGTTCGTGACGATGCGCACCCGGGCCCGCGAGGCCCGGCCACCCGAGGCCGGCGCCGCGCCATGACCGGCGGTAGCCAAGGGCGGCGTTTCTGTGGATAAGTGCCCCTGATCGCTGGAGAACAGACTGTGACGACCTCCTGGAACCCCGATTCCTGGCGCACCAAGGCCATCAGCCAGGTGCCCGCCTACCCCGATCCGGCCGCGCTGGCGGCGATGGAGCGGCGGCTGCACGGCTATCCGCCGCTCGTCTTTGCGGGCGAGGCGCGGCGGCTGAAATCGGCCCTGGCGCTGGTCGCCGATGGCCGCGCCTTCACGCTGCAAGGGGGAGCCTGCGGCGAGGTCTTTTCGGACTTCACGGCCAACAGCGTGCGCGACACGTTTCGCGTGTTGCTGCAGATGGCGGTGGTGCTGACCTTCGGTGCCGCCATGCCCGTGGTCAAGATCGGCCGCATGGCGGGGCAGTATGCCAAGCCGCGCAGTTCCGACACCGAGACGAAAGACGGCCGGACGCTGCCCAGCTACCGCGGCGACCTGATCAACGGCGCCGAGTTCACGCCCGAGGCCCGCCTGCCGGACCCGGCGCGCATGGAGACCGGCTATTTCCAGTCTGCCGGCACGCTGAACCTGCTGCGGGCCTTTGCCTCTGGTGGATATGCCGACCTGCACGGGGTGCACCGCTGGAACCTCGGTTTCGTCGCGCGCTCGCCGCTCGCCGATCGCTATGCCGACCTGGCGCAACGCATTGGCGAGACGCTTGCGTTCATGAAGGCGTGCGGCATCACCAGCGACAACTCGCCGCAGATCCGCGAAACCGACTTCTACACCAGCCACGAGGCGCTGCTCCTGCCCTATGAGCAGGCGCTGACGCGCGTCGACAGCACGACAGGCGACTGGTACGCCTGTTCGGCCCATCTGCTCTGGATCGGCGACCGGACGCGCCAGCCGGACGGGGCGCATGTGGAGTTCCTGCGCGGGGTCAAGAATCCGCTCGGGTTGAAGGTCGGTCCGTCCACCACCGCGGACGACCTGCTGCGCAACATCGACATCCTGAACCCCGAGGACGATCCTGGCCGCCTGACGCTCATCGTGCGCATGGGGGCGGACAAAGTCGAGAAACTGTTCCCGCCCCTGCTGCGCGCGGTGAAGCGCTCGGGCCGGCGCGTCGTCTGGCTCTGCGATCCCATGCACGGTAACACGGTCACGGCGGCGGATGGGCGCAAGACGCGTCGCTTCGACGCCATCCTCGACGAGGTCCGGCGCTTCTTCGACGTGCACGCGGCGGAGGGGACGTGGGCCGGGGGCGTGCATGTCGAGATGACGGGCGCCGATGTCACGGAATGTGTGGGTGGCGCGCACCGGCTGACCGAGGCCGACCTCGCGCAGCGCTACGAGACCTTCATGGACCCGCGGCTGAATGCCGAGCAGTCCCTGGAACTCGCCTTTCTGGTGGCGGAAGAGCTGAAGGCGCGGCGCGGCGACATCGTGACGGCGGTGGCGGCGCAGTAGCGCATGGATCTCCCGGCTCCCAGGGCGGTGCCAGCGAAGCTGCCGACGGCCGACGAACTCGCGGCCGATATCGCCGGGCGCACCGACTCTTATTTCAATCGCACGCGCGAGGTGGTGCGCCGCTTCGGCGACCGGCGCGTGACCTATGCGTTCTTCCTGCGCCGGCCGGTCATCTCCGCGCCGCGCCTGATGCTGTCCTGGCTCGAGCAGGTGTCGGCGGCGCGCGGTGCCCGTTTCGATGTCGAAGTGACGCATGCGGAAGGAAGCTGGACCGGCGCCGGCGAGCCGCTGGTCTATGTCAGCGGCAGCATGGTCGAACTTTCCGATCTCGAGACGATCCTGCTGCAGAAGCTCGGCGCCTGCTGTGTCGCGGCGCACAACGCCTACCAGATGAGTCTGGCCTTGCCCGGCGTCGGCTTCCTGGCGATGGAGGCGCGTCATTGCGCCGGGGCGGAGATGCAGGAGATGATGGCCTATGCCGCCTGCGTCGGCAGTGCCGCGGCGCGGCACGAGGGCGCGCGCGGCTTTGTCGGTAACGCCAATGACGGCACGGCGCACTGGTTCGGCAACACGCGTGGGCTCGGCACGATGCCGCATTCCCTGATCGGCTATGCCGGCTCGACGGTGCGGGCGGCGGAGATGTTCCACCAGACCTTCCCCGACGAGGTCCTCACGGTGCTGGTCGATTATTTCGGCAAGGAGGTCAGCGACTCGCTGGCCGTGGCCCGGCGCTTCCCCGGGCTCGCGGCGGCGGGGAAGCTGCAGGTCCGGCTTGACACTCACGGTGGCCGGTTTCTCGAGGGGCTCGATCCGGCGGAGAGCTATGCGGTCCTCGAACGGCATGTTCCCGGCGCGATCCGTCGCTACCGTTCGGAGACCGAGCTGCGGTTTCTCGTCGGCACCGGAGTGTCGGCCGCGGCGATCTGGCGCACGCGCGAGGCGCTCGATGCCGCCGGCTTCCCGGCCGTGCGTATCGTCGCCTCCTCTGGTTTCGGGGTCGAGAAGTGCCGGGTGATGGCCGACGCCAAGGCGCCCATCGACCTGATCGGGACCGGAAGCTTCATTCCCGACCAGTGGTCGGAAACCTACGCGACGGCGGATATCGTTGCCTATGACGATCAGCCGATGGTCAAGGTGGGGCGCGAGTTTCTGCTCAAGCGCAAAAGCGATCGCGAGGCGCGCGCATGAACGCCCGGCTTGCCATCGCGCTGGCGCAGATTGATCCCGAGGTTGGGGCGGTCGACCGCAATGTCGAGGCGATCCGGCGCGCGCGCGCCGAAGCCGCCGTCCAGGGCGCGGACCTGGTCGTCACCACCGAGTTCTCGGTGGGGGGCTATCCGGTCGAGGACCTGGTCCGCAAACCGGCATTCGCCGAGGCCTGCGAGGCTGCGATCGGCAGGCTGGCGACCGAGACCGCGGATGGTGGACCCGCGGTGCTGCTGGGCGGCCCCTGGCGCTGCGAGGGCCGGCTGCACAACGCGGCCTGGTTGCTCGATGGCGGGGCTGTCGCCGCACGCGTGGCCAAGCACGAGCTGCCCAACTACGGCGTGTTCGACGAGAAGCGGGTGTTCGACCCGGGGCCCGTGCCCGAGGCGGTCGCCTTCCGCGGCTTCAGACTGGGCGTGCTGGTCTGCGAGGATTGGTGGTTGCCCAAGGTGCCGGCCGCGCTGGCCGCGCAGGGAGCCGAGATGCTGCTCTCCATCAACGGCTCGCCCTTCGAGGCTGGCAAGCAGGGACGGCGCGTGGCGCTGGCGCGCGAGCGGGTGCGCGAGACCGGCCTGCCGTTCGTCTTCGCCGGCCAGGTAGGCGGGCAGGACGAGCTGGTGTTCGAGGGCGCGAGCTTCGTCCTCGATGCCGCCGGCGAGCTTGCAGCCCAGTTGCCCTTCTTCGAGTCCTGCGTTCGCACGACGACCTGGCATCGCGGCCAGGGTCTCGTCTGCGATCCGGGCGAGATCGCGCCCGAGCCGAGCCGGCTCGAGGCGATTTGGCGCGCCATGGCGGTCGGCCTTGCGGACTACGTCAACAAGAACCGCTTCCCCAGTGTGATCCTAGGGCTGTCGGGGGGCATCGACAGCGCGATCTCGGCAGCGGTGGCGGTCGATGCGCTGGGGGCGGAGCGGGTCCGGGCGGTGATGATGCCGAGCCCCTTTACCAGCCAGGACAGCCTGGACGACGCTGCCGCCTGTGCGCGGCTGCTGGGCATCCGCTACGATATCGTGCCGATCAGCGGAGCCGTCGACGCCTTTGGCTCGGCACTCGCGCCGCTGTTTGCCGGACGGCCCGCGGACATCACCGAGGAGAACCTCCAGTCGCGTGCCCGCGGGCTGCTCCTGATGGCGATGAGCAACAAGTTCGGCTCGATGCTGCTCACCACGGGCAACAAGAGCGAGATGTCCGTCGGCTATGCGACGCTCTATGGCGACATGTGCGGCGGCTATTCGGTGCTCAAGGATATCTACAAGACGGTGGTGTTTGAGTTGGCACGCTGGCGTAACATTCACCGGCCGAGCGGCATGCGCGGGCCCGAAGGAAGCGTGATGCCCGAGCGGGTGATCACGAAGCCTCCGTCGGCGGAGCTCAAGCCTGGCCAGACCGACCAGGATACCCTGCCGCCCTACGAGGTTCTGGACGCGATCCTGGAGGGGTTGGTGGAGGGGGAGGAGAGCGTGGACGCGATGGTCGCCAGAGGGTTCGATCGTGCGACGGTGCTGCGCGTCTGGCGCATGCTCGATCGGGCGGAATACAAGCGCAGGCAGGCGCCGCCGGGCGTCAAGATCGGCGTGCGGGCCTTCGGGCGCGACCGGCGCTATCCCATTACCAACGGCTTCACGGCCCTCGTCTCATGAGCGACGCCGTCGAATTCCGTGTGCGCATCCGCGATCTGACAGGCGGGGCGGAAGACGGGATCGTGGAGGAAGTCAAAGGCTTTCTCTCGCTCGACGAGGCGAACGAGTTCGCCCGGCGTTACGTGCGCGACAGCATCGAGCGGTGCCGCGCGCCAGGGCTTTCGTCGCGCGAGGTGGTGGAGGCGTGGTTTTCCTTCGGCGAGGACGCCGAGGTGATCGAGGCGGCCGGAGACGTGCCTATCGGGGCCGCCGAGGTGATCGACTCGGAGAATGGCGGCTGGAGCAGCGAGGGGGAGGTGGCCCTGTTCGCTGAGGAACCGGCCGTCGAAGAGGAGCGCGACTGGCGCGCCCTCGATCCGCGCCGCCGGGCGCGGGAAGAGGGCCGCGGCACGTGACCGTCACCCGGGCGCGTTTTGCACCGTCGCCGACCGGCTGGTTGCATGTCGGCAACGCCTATATCGCCGTGGCGAATGCGCTGTTCGCCCGCCACACGGGCGGCGAGTTGCTGCTTCGCCTCGACGATACCGACGTGGAACGATCGCGCGAGGAGTACGCAAGGGGGATCGAGCAGGATCTCGCCTGGCTCGGCGTGACGTGGACGCGCATGTTCCGCCAGTCCGACCGGCTCGCCGCCTACGCCCTGGCGGCAGACCGGCTGCGCGCCTCGGGCCATCTCTACCCGTGCTTCGAAAGCGAGGAGGAACTGGCGGCCAAGCGTGAGGTGCAGCGGCGGCGTCACCAGACGCCGATTTACGATCGCGCGGCACTCGCCATGACGGCCGAACAACGTGCCCGGGCGGAAGCTTCCGGCCGCAAGCCTTATTGGCGGTTCAGGCTCTCACAAGGTGAGCAGGTCTGGGACGATCTCGTGCTCGGCAAGCGCGGGGTGAAGCTCGCCGCCGTTTCGGATCCGGTCCTGGTGCGCGCCGATGGCTCGCCACTCTACACCTTCACCTCGGTTGTGGACGACATCGCCGAGGGCGTCACGCATGTCATTCGCGGCGAAGACCACATCACCAACTCCGGCGTCCAGCGCGACATCATGTCCGCGCTGGGGGCCGATGCCGATGCGGTGCGGCTGGCGCACCGGCCGCTGCTTCTCGATGCCGAGGGAGGCAAGCTGTCCAAGCGACTCGACAGCCTGTCGCTGCGGCGATTGCGCGCGGATGGGATCGAGCCCGCGGCCCTTTTTGCCTACCTGGCACGACTGGGAACGCCCGATGCCTTCGAGCCGGCAAGCGTGCAGGCGCTGGCGGAATCGTTCGACTTCGCACGCATGTCGGCCGCGGCACCGCGCTTCGACCCGGCGCAGTTGCTGGCGCTGAACCGCCGGGTGCTGCACGCGGCTCCCTACGAGGCGGTTGCCTCACGTCTGCCGCCGGACGCCGATCCGCGGTTCTGGGAGGCGGTGAGGGGCAATCTCGACCTGGTCTCGGAGGCGCGACACTGGTGGGAGGTGGTCACGGGTGAGGCTTGCGCATCGCTGCCGGAGGAGGCGGCGTTCCTGCGCCTGGCGCTGACGCTGCTGCCGGCTGAGCCGTGGGACGGGGATGTGTGGGGGCGCTGGACGAACGCGCTACGCGAAGCGAGCGGCCGCGGCGGGCGTGCCTTGTTCCATCCCCTTCGACTGGCCCTTACCGGCGAGGAGAAGGGGCCGGAGCTGCGCGCGCTGCTGCCCCTGATCGGGCGTGCGCGGGCGGCAAGGCGTCTCGCGGCCGCGGCCGGTTGATCGGGCGCGGTTGAAGCGCGCGCGCGAGTCTCTACACTGCGGCGCATGAGCGAAAAGATGTCGAGCCAGGATCTCCTCGCGCGGCTGGTGGCTTTCGATACCACCAGCCGCAGCAGCAATCTCGCCCTGATCGAGTTCGTGCGCGATTATCTCGCCACGCTCGGCGTCGAGGCCCGGGTCAGTGTCGATCCGACGGGCCGGAAGGCGAACCTGCATGCGCTGGTGGGGCCCGCCGTCGCGGGCGGCATCGCGTTGTCCGGTCATGTCGATACCGTACCGGTCGACGGTCAGGCCTGGACGGGCGACCCGTTCACGCTGCGGGTGGCCGACGGCAAGCTGATCGCGCGCGGTGCTGCCGACATGAAGGGATTTGTCGCTTGCATGCTGGCCGCCGTGCCGCGACTGAAGGCGATGCGTCTTGCCAAGCCCGTTCACCTCTTCGTGACGCATGACGAGGAGACGACGATGGAGGGGGCACGGCGGATGGTCGCCGAGCTCGATACCGGGCCACGCCCGGCGTGCTGTGTCGTGGGCGAGCCAACGCTGTTGCAACCGGTTCTGGCGCACAAGGGCAAGCTGTCGCTGCGTGTGATCGTGCGCGGCAAGCCGGGGCATTCGAGCGAGCCCGCCAAGGGCGTGAACGCGGTGCAGGCAGCGGCCGAGGCGGTCGCGTGGGTTGCGAGCGAGGCGCGTGCACGCGCCAAAACCGGTCCCTTCGATGCGCGATTCGATCCGCCATATACGACGATCCATGTCGGCACGATGGCCGGCGGGACCATCCTCAACATCATTCCCGAGCACGCCGAGTTCACGATGGAATGGCGCGACATTCCGTTCGACGATGTCGAGGCGGAATTCGCCAGGCTGCGCGCGCATGTCGCGGCCGTGATCGAACCGTCGATGCGCGCGGTCGATCCAGCCAGCGGCTTCAGTTACGAGGTGATCGACACGATCCCGGGCCTGGCCCTGCCTGAGCGCGACCCTCTGGTGGCGATGGTGCAGCAGGCGAGCGGCTCCAACTCCGTCGGTGCCGTCAGCTACGGCACCGAAGGCGGGCTCTACGAACGGGCGGGAATTCCCACGATCGTCTGCGGGCCTGGTGCCATTGCGCAGGCGCATCAACCGGACGAATGGATCGCCGCGAGCCAGCTTCTGGCCTGCGATGCGTTCATCGACCGGCTGGCGGAGCGCCTCTCCGGATGATGTATGGCCTGCCGCATTTCGAGGTGGCGCTGACGCCGCCTGATTTGCGGCCCTGGCTTGCCGGGGACGGCGATATCCCTGGATTCGTGACGCGCAAGTCGGCCGATGAAGGGCCGCATGTGCTGCTGCTTTCATTGATGCACGGCAATGAAATTGCCGGCGCCATCGTGCTCGATGCGATGCTTCGGGAAGGATTCCTGCCGCGGCGTGGCCGTGTCACCATGGGCTTTGCCAACCTCGAGGCCTTTGCGACGTTCGATGCGACGCAACCGACCCAGAGCCGCTTCGTCGAAGAGGATCTCAATCGGGTCTGGGATCCTGCGGTGCTGGCGGTAGAGGGTAGCAGCGTCGAGAGGCGACGGGCCCGCGCGATGATGCCGGCGGTCCTGGCGGCGGACGTCGTGCTCGACCTGCACTCGATGCTGTGGCCTTCCGACCCGCTGGTGCTGGCGGGCGTCTCGCCGCGGGGGCGGGCGCTGGCGAGCAGGATGGGCGGGCCGGACCTGATCGTCGCCGATGCCGGTCATCTCGCTGGGCGGCGGCTCATCGACCATCCCCGCTTCAGCGGTCCGGGCGCAGCCACCGCACTGCTGGTCGAGGCCGGGCAGCACTGGCACGTCGATACTGTTACGATGATGCACCGGTGTGTCGCAGGGCTGCTGGCCGCCCTGGACATGGGCTCGCCGGTTCCCGAGGCGGCGCCCGCGCGCTTTGCCGAGGTGACCCACAACGTCGTTGCGCAGACAGCGACGTTCTCGTTCGTCCGCCCCTGGCGGGGGGGCGATGTGGTGGCGAAGGCGCGCACCACCCTCGCGCTCGATGGCGAGAGCGAGGTGCGTACGCCCTACGACGATTGCCTTCTGGTCATGCCGAGCCTGCGGCCCGCTCCGGGCCAAACCGCGGTTCGGCTTGCGCGTTTCGTGACCTGAAGGCGACGCCGGCCGGGCAAGAGCGTGGATCTTGCGAGCCGGCGGCCCCTTCGTCCTCCGTGAACGCTGTGTGCGCCTGTTGCTTTCGTCGTTCGATCGGGTGGGCTGCGGCCGGGCCCGGTTGGCGCTTCGGACTTCTTGCAATCCTGCGTTTTCTCGACTAGGCACGCTATAACGCAGAACGGTCCGGCATTTCGCTATGCGAGACGACGACAATCGAAGCGGACGCGATCCCTATCTTCTGGAGTCGCTGCGCAAGGGCCTTGCCGCGATCGACGCTTTCGCCCGCCGCGGAAGTTGGTCGCTCGCGGAACTGACACTGGAGCTCGGCCAGACCAAGCCGACGGTCTTTCGTATCCTGCACACGCTGGAGGAGGCGGGCTTCGTGCGCCGGCAGAGTGACGGGCGGTATCTGCCGGGCCCGCGCCTGCAACAACTCGGCGCTGCGACGGCACGGCAGGAGACATTGCGCTGGCAGGCCTTGGGTCCCTTGCAGGATCTGGCCGCCTCCACCGGGGAGACGGCGCATGTGAGCATCCTGCACGAAGGGGAATCGGTCTGCGTGCAGGCGGCGGAGGGGCCACGCATGCTGCGCATGCGGGCCCTCGTTGGCCGGCGAACGCCTGTTCACGCGAGCGCGCTGGGCAAGGCCCTGCTGGCGCAGCTTTCGCCCCGCGAAGTGGATGCGATCCTGACCACGCGCGGGCTTGCGAAGCTGACGCCGCGCACCATCGTCTCTCGCCGCGGCCTGCATGCCGCGCTGGCCGAAGTCAGGGTCCGGGGCTTCGCTGTCGATGACGAGGAGATCGAGGCCGGATTGCGTTGTGTGGCGGCTCCGATCCCGCTTTCCGGCCTGGTCGCGGCGGTCGGGGTGTCGGCGCCGGCCGAGCGGATGACGCTGGGCCGCGTGCAACCGGTGGCCACGACGATCCGCGCCACGGCCGCCCACATCGCGGACCTGCTCCGCGGCCCTCGCATGGAGGGGGCGGCACCTGGGCCTGAGAAGAGGGAAGTCGAAACAAAACTGGGGTCGTAACAATGAGATCGACGGCTGTGATGAAGGGCGCTGATATCATCGTCGACTACCTGGCGCGGCAGCGTGTCCCCTATCTGTTTGGTGTCTGCGGTCACGGCAACGTGGGATTTCTCGATGCTGCGGCGCGGGCCGGAAACGCGATGCGCACCATCTCGGTGCACCACGAACAGGCCGCGGGCTACATGGCGGATGCGTATTTCAAGGTCCGTCACGAGCCGGTCGCGACATTCACCTCCTGCGGACCGGGCTCGGCCAACCTGATCGTGTCGCTGGCGGCGGCGATGATGGACAGCTCCGCCTTTCTCGCGATCACCGGCAACGTGCCCACAAGCCAGTTCAATCGCATGCCGTTCCAGGAAACGGGGCGGTTCCACCAGGCGGACTTTCCAACCGTGGTTCGCCCCTACGTGAAACGAAGCTGGCAGCCGACACGGGTGGACATGGTGCCGCTCGCCATTCGCCAGGCCTGGGAGACGATGCTGGCCGGGCGACCGGGACCCGTGAATCTGGACGTGCCGCTCAACGTCTTCGTCGAGGAGGCCGATGTCGAGCCGCCGCCGGTATCGGCCCGCCTTCGCGGCGGGACGCCGGGCGATCCCGCGGCGCTGGCACAGGCGCTCGCCATGCTGCTCGACGCCGGGCGGCCGGTGATCGTGGCCGGGCAGGGGGTTTTGCTGGCCGAGGCGGCTGGCGAGCTCGCCCGGTTCGCCGAGCGAACAGGGATCCCGGTGGTGACGAGCCCGAACGGCAAGGGGGCGATCGACGACCGCCACGCACTGGCTTTCGGCCCGGTCGGCCGCAACGGCACGTTCGCCGCCAACGATGCGACCCGCAACGCCGACGTGATTCTCGCTCTCGGATTTTCCTTCGACGACCGCGCAACGAGCGCCTGGCTCGACGGCTATACCTTCTCGATACCACCATCGAGGTTGATCCAGATCGATATCGATCCGACCGAACTGGGACGCAACTATCCAGCCGACATCGCCATTCTGGGAGACGCGCGGGCGTCGCTGGCGCAGCTCGACGCCATGGCCGCGAGCAGGCTCGGCGAGCGGCGGGAAGGGCCGGCCCCCTGGCTCGATCGGCTGCGGCGCGGCCGCGAGACGTGGCACGCCTGGCAGGATGGGCGGGCCGCCTCCGACGCGCTGCCGCTGCGTCCGGAGCGGCTGATGCAGGCGCTCAACCGGGCCCTGCCGGCGAACGCGATCGTGGCGAGCGATGTGGGCGTGCACCACAACTGGGTCATCCAGCTGCTGCAGACGCGCCGCCCGCGCCAGCTCATCCATTCGTGGGGGTATGCGGCGATGGGGTTTGCCACGTCGGGCATCCTCGGAGCCAAGCTAGCGGCGCCCGATCGGCCCTGTGTCGCCATTGCCGGGGACGGTTCGTTCCTGATGACGCCACACGCGCTGGCGACCGCCGTGGAATACGACATTCCGGTCGTGTGGGTGGTGTGGAACAACCAGGGCTATTGCTCGATCCGCGACCTGCAGGTGGGGCTGTTCGGCGGGCGCGAGCTGGCGACCAGTTTCGCGCATGAGCGTTCGGGCGAGCTGTATTCGCCGGACTTCGCGGCCCTGGCGAAGGCGTTCGGCGTCGCCTCCCACCGCATCGGCCATGCCGGCGAGATCGAGGACGCGCTCAGCCATGCTCTGGCTGCCAACCGCCCCTATCTCCTCGAGGTGCCGGTAGACCGGGAGGTGCGTCCGATCGGTACCGGCAGCTGGGAACTGCCGCCGCTGCCGCCGCCGCAGCCCAACTACGAGACGGCGCTGCGGCTCGCGGGGATGGTCCCCTAGGGCGGGCCGCGGTCGGCTCCGGCTCTAAGAAAGGGCATCATCCAGAGCAACGTATCTCCGACTGGGCTGAACCGGGCAGGCTCAACCAAGCCGGAGGTTGCCCTAGGCGACCAGGGGCGCGCGCTCGATGCTGGCGCGCGCCCAGGCCGCAGCCGCGTCTTCGTCGAACAGTTCGGCCAGTTTCTTCATCATCGTGCCGCCCAGTTCCTCGGCGTCGACGATGGTGACGGCGCGCCGGTAGTAGCGCGTGACGTCGTGGCCGATGCCGATGGCGATGAGCTCGACGAGATCGCGACCCTCGATGTCGCGGATGACCTCGCGCAGGTGCTTCTCGAGATAATTGCCGGGGTTCACCGAAAGGGTGGAATCGTCGACGGGCGCGCCATCGGAGATCACCATCAGGATGCGGCGGTGCTCCGAGCGCGCGAGCAGCCGGCGATAGGCCCAGAGCAGCGCCTCGCCGTCGATGTTCTCCTTGAGCAGGCCCTCGCGCAGCATCAGCCCGAGATTCTTGCGCGCGCGGCGCCAGGGAGCATCGGCGGCCTTGTAGATGATGTGGCGAAGATCGTTGAGGCGGCCGGGATTGCGCGGCTTGCCGTCGGCGACCCAGCGCTCCCGGCTCTGCCCGCCCTTCCAGGCGCGGGTGGTGAAGCCGAGCACCTCGACCTTGACCGCGCAGCGCTCAAGCGTGCGGGCGAGGATGTCGCCGCACATGGCGGCGACCGTGATCGGCCGCCCGCGCATCGAGCCGGAGTTGTCGATCAGCAGCGTCACCACCGTGTCGCGGAATTCGGTATCGCGCTCGCGCTTGTAGGATAGCGCCAGCAAGGGGTTGACGACGACGCGGGCCAGCCTGCCCGCATCGAGCAGGCCCTCGTCGAGATCGAAGTCCCAGGCGCGGGTCTGTTGCGCGAGGAGGCGGCGTTGCAGGCGGTTGGCAAGCTTGGCGACGACGCCCTGCAGGTGCTGCAGCTGCTGGTCCAGCTGCTGGCGCAGGCGCGTCAGCTCCTCGGCGTCGCAGAGATCCTCGGCCGCGATCTCCTCGTCGAAAGCCCGGGTATAGGGGCGGTAGACGTGCTCGTTGTCGGGCAGCGGGCTGTCGCGGCGCGGCTGCGGGCCGCCGGGACGGTCCTCGCCTTCAGCGGCCGCGAGGTCCTCCTCGGCATCCTCCGCGCCCTCGTCGTCGGCGGCTTCGCCCTCCATCTCCTCGGGCTGGGCGCCCAGCATGGACTCTGCCTCGGACTGCGACTGCCCTTCGCTGTCGGGCGAATTGTCCTGCTCGCCCGATTGCTCGGAACCTTCGTCGCCCTCTTCGCCCTGTTCCGGTTGCGCATCGGCCTCGGCCTCGGCGAGGTCCATCGCCGCGAGCAGCCGCCGGGCGGCGCGTGCGAACTGGGATTGGTCCGCCTGGTCGCGCGCCATCTCGTCGAGCGCTGCCTCGGCCCTGTCGCCCAGCGTGCCGCGCCAGAGATCGAGCACGTGGCGGGCGGCGGCGGGCGCCTCCCGGCCCGACATACGCTCGCGCGCGAGCAGCGCCAGCGCCGCCTCGACCGGCATCTGGTCCTTG
>JAGWQN010000020.1 GCA_028869995.1 Rhodospirillales bacterium | reverse complement strand
GTCGTCGACAAAAGTCTCATCACGCCAGCGCCTGCCGGAATCGGCTGATCCACCCGCCAACAAGCCCGGGGTTCGTCTTCAATGCCGTGCGGTTGACGATCAGCCGCGACGTCACCGGCGCGATCACCTCCGTCTCCACCAGGTCATTGGCCTTGAGCGTGGAGCCGGTCGCCACGAGATCGACGATCAGCCGCGATAGCCCCAGCGTCGGCGCCAGTTCCATGGCCCCGTTCAGCTCCACCACTTCGGCCTGGATGCCGCGGGCGGCGAAATGCCGGCGCGTCACGTTGGGGTATTTGCTCGCGACCCGAACGCGCGACCAGGTGGCCGGATCGTCCTGCCCCGCGGTGGCGCGCGGCTCGGCGACCGAGATCCGGCAGACGCCGATGCCGAGGTCGAGCGGCGCGTAGATCTCCGGGTAGTCGAACTCCATCAGCACATCGGCACCGCAGATGCCGATCGCCGCCGCGCCGAAGGCGACGAAGGTCGCGACATCGAAGGAGCGGACGCGGATGACGTCGAGCGCCTCCTCGTTGGTGGCGAAGCGCAGCGCGCGGCTGCCCTCGTCGGCATAGGCCGGATCGGGGACGATGCCCGCGCGCGCCAGGACCGGCGCGCATTCGGCGAGGATGCGGCCCTTGGGCAGCGCCAGGATCAGCTTGGTGGAGGTCTCGGCGACGGGGGCCGGAAACACCGCGGTCATGACGCGCGGCAGATACAACCAAGGCGCCGGCGGCGCTACCCCGCGATGCGCTCGATGCGCGCGCCGCAGGCCGCGAGCTTCTCCTCGACCGCCTCGTAGCCGCGGTCGAGGTGATAGACGCGGTTGACCACCGTCTCGCCCCTGGCCGCCAGCCCGGCCAGCACCAGCGAGACCGAGGCGCGCAGATCCGTCGCCATCACCGGCGCGCCCGACAACGCCGGCACGCCGCGCACGATCGCCGAGGCGCCGTGCACGTTGATCCGCGCGCCCATGCGGTTGAGTTCGGGCACGTGCATGAACCGGTTCTCGAACACCGTCTCGGTGACCATCGCCGCCCCTTCGGCGACCGACATCAGCACCATGATCTGCGCCTGCATGTCGGTGGGGAAGCCCGGGAACGGCTCCGTCATCACGTCCGTCCCGTGCAGCCCGTTGCGCCGCGAGACGGTGAAGCCGCCCTCGTCGGGCACGATGTCCACGCCGGCATCCTCGAGCGTGCGAACCACCGCGCCGAGATGCTCGACCTTGCCGCCCGCGAGCCGCAGCGACCCGCCGGTCACCGCCGCGGCGACGGCATAGGTGCCGGTCTCGATCCGGTCGGGGATGATGGCGTGCGTGGCGCCGTGCAGCCGCTCGGCGCCGTCGATGGCCAGCCGGTCCGTGCCGATGCCCTCGATGCGCGCGCCCATCGCCACCAGGCAGGTGGCGAGGTCCCCGATCTCCGGCTCGCGCGCGGCATTGGCGATCACGGTCCGCCCATCGGCGAGGCTCGCGGCCATCAGCAGGTTCTCGGTCGCCCCCACGCTCGGGAACGGCAGCACGAGCGTCGTCCCGCGCAGCCGCCCCGGCGCGGTCGCGGTGATGTAGCCGCCATCGAGGCTGACGGTCGCGCCGAGCTGTTCCAGCCCCTTCAGGTGCAGGTCCACCGGCCGCGTGCCGATCGAGCAGCCGCCCGGCAGCGAGACCCGCGCCTCGCCCGCGCGCGCCACCAGCGGCCCCAGCACCAGCACCGAGGCGCGCATCTTGCGCACGATGTCGTAGGGCGCCTCGGTGTTGCGGATCGGCCCGCCGAGCGACAGCGTCCGCCCGTCATCGCCGACCGGCTCGACGGCAAGCCCATGCTGGGCCAGCAGCGCGGCCATGGTGCGGATGTCCTCGAGGCGGGGCACGTTGGTCAGCACCAGGCGCTCGTCGGTCAGCAGGCTCGCCGCCATCAGCGGCAACCCGGCGTTCTTCGCCCCGGAAATGGCGATCGAACCTTCGAGCGGCTGGCCGCCCCGGATGCGGATTTTGTCCATGGCGCCTCATACGCCGCCGCGTTGGTGTCGCGAAAGGGGCGCCCAGGCCCCATATCTCCCATGCATCAGGGAGCACGGCGCATGACCACGCCGATCGGCATCGAGGCCACGGGCACGCGCGAGGAGCGGGACGCGATGGGCGCGCTCGCCGTGCCGGCGGACCGCTACTGGGGCGCGCAGACCCAGCGCAGCCTGACCTATTTCTCGATCGGCGACGAACGCATGCCGCTCGGCGTCGTGCACGCGCTGGCGCTGGCCAAGCGCGCCGCGGCGCGTGTCAATGCCGCCGCCGGCCGCCTCGCGGCCCCCCTCGCGCGGGCCATCGAGCAGGCGGCGGCGGAGGCCGAGCGGGGCGAGCTCGACGCGCATTTCCCGCTCCATGTCTGGCAGACCGGCTCGGGCACCCAGACCAACATGAACGTCAACGAGGTGCTGGCCAACCGCGCCAACCGGCTGCTCGGCGCCCCGCTCGGCGCCCGCACGCCAGTGCACCCGAACGATCACGTCAATCTCGGCCAGTCCTCCAACGACATCTTTCCCACCGCGATGCACATCGCGACGCTGGCCGCCCTCGAGGAGCAGGTGCTGCCGGCCGCCCAGGCACTCGCCGACGCCATCGCCGCCAAGGCGCAGCAATGGTCCGACGTGGTAAAGATCGGCCGGACGCACCTGCAGGATGCGGTGCCGCTCACCGTCGGCCAGGAATGGGGCGGCCATGCGGCGCAGATCCGCGCCGCCTGCGCGCGCCTGCGCGCCGCCGGCAGCGGGCTGCTCGAACTCGCGGCCGGCGGCACCGCGGTCGGCACCGGGCTCAACGCGCCACCGGGCTTCGGGCCGGCGATCGCCGCCGAGATCGCCGCCCTCACCGGCCGCCCGTTCGTCTCCGCGCCGGACAAATTCGCAGCCCTCGCCGGCCTCGACGCGATGCTCGCCGCCATGGCCGCGCTGCGCGGCCTGGCCACGGTGCTGCTGAAGGTCGCCAACGACATCCGCCTGCTGGCCTCCGGCCCGCGCAGCGGCCTCGGCGAGCTGCTCCTGCCGCAGAACGAGCCCGGCTCCTCGATCATGCCCGGCAAGGTGAATCCGACGCAGAGCGAGGCGATGGTGATGGTCTGCACCCAAATCCTCGGGCTCGATGCCGCCGTCGCCTTCGCCGCCGCGCAGGGCCAGCTGCAGCTCAACGTCATGCGCCCGCTGGTGATCGCCAACGTGCTCGCCGCCTGCCGCCTGCTCGCCGACGCGGCGACGAGCTTCCGCCGTTTCTGCATCGAGGGCACCGAGCTCGACCGCCGGCGCATCGCCGAGTTGCTGGATCGCTCGCTGATGCTGGTGACGGCGCTGGCCCCGGAGATCGGCTACGACCGCGCGGCGGCGATCGCGCATGCCGCGCACACCAACGGCACGACGCTGCGCGAGGCGGCGCTGGCCTCCGGCGCGATCAGCGCGGAACGCTTCGACGCTTTGGTCGATCCAAGGAAGATGGTCGGGGGAACCTGAGGCGGCGCGGCGACCCATCCGCGCCCAGCCGCGCCGCGATCGCCCGAGCGCATGCCTCGCTCGTGGCCGACGAGGTATCGACCTCGACGTCGTAGGCGACGCCGCGGTGCACGGTTTCCGCCTGCCGCGCCGCCATGCCCGACACTCGGTCGCCGCGCGCCGCCTCCCGCGCCGCCGCGATCGCGGGCGCGCAGCGCACGCCAACCCAGAAGACGGGCAGCGCGCGCAACGGGCCGCGCCATTCCGCCTGGTCCGCCGCCCCGTCGAGGAACACCACGTCGAGGATGACGTTGGCCCCCGCCCGCGCCATGGCGCCGATCCCCGCCCGCCAGGCGCGCGCGATAGCGCGGTAGGCTGGCCCAACCGTGATGGATCCGTCCGCCGCGATGGCGAGCCCGTCCTTCCCCTCCAGCATCGAGGGCGGCATTGCCTCGACGAGGCTGTCCACGCCGAACGCCACCCACGGCTCCGGCAGCGTCCCTTGCAGCGCGCGCACCAGACTCGACTTGCCGGCGCTCGACCCGCCGTTGAGAACGATGACCCGCGGGCGCACCGGCCCCCGCGCTACGCCCCCGCCTCGAGGCAGTAGCGCGCGACCTGCTCGTGGGTTGCGAACCACACCTGCCCCTTCGCCTTGATGTGCGCGATGTGGCGCGCCAGCAGCGGCATGCGCGAGCGGTGGCCGATCACATGCGGGTGCATCGTCACCAGGTGCAGCCCGCCCTCCTCCCACGCCACGTCGAATTCGGCGTTGAAGATCTCCTCCACCGCCGAGGGGGGCGTGTAGGGCCGCAGGCTCGCCATGCGATGCATGTTGAAATAGACCGCATCGTCGCGGATCCATTCCGGCGGCAGCTCGACCACGCCGGTCGCCTCGCCGTCGGCCATCAGCTCGTAGGGCTCGTCGTCCGCCATCAGCGAGGAATCGTAGAGCAGCCCCATCTCGCGGACGATCATCAGCGTATGCGGCGAGAAATCCCAGCTCGCGGTGCGCATGCCGACCGGGGCACGCCCGGCGATCTGCGTCAGCGTGTCGGCGGCGCGCATCGACAGGTCGCGCTCCGCCTCGAGCGGCAGCGTCGTGTTGCGCTCGTGGATCCAGGAATGGATGCCGATCTCATGCCCGTCCGCCGCCACCGCGCGCACCTCGTCGGGGTGCAGCAGCGCCGAGACCGCGGGGTAGAAGAACGTGGCCGGGATCGATTCCCGCTCGAGCAGCGCGCGGATGCGCGGCACGCCGCGGCGCGAGCCGTACTGGCCCTGGCTGATGCGCATCGGGCTGTCATCGGCATCGCGCAGCGGGATCGTCTCGTGATCCGCATCGAAGGAGAGCGCGACCGCGCAGCGCGCGCCGCCGGGCCAGGTCTTCGGCGCCAGGCTGCGCCCGCCCCGCGCCCGGCCGACCATGTCGCGCCACACATGCTCGGGCCACTGCCAGGGCTCGCCTGCGGGATGCGCTTGCGGATCATTCATGATGCAGCCTTCCTTCACGACCTCGGAGGCTTATGCTGCCCCGACATTCGCAACCAGGCAACACGCAACCATGACGACCGACGACCGGCCGACCACGGCCGACCCCGCTCTGATGACCGCCGAGGAACTGCTCGGCCTCTACGCCAGCGGCGCGCTGTCGCCGGTCGACGCCCTGCAGGCGGTGAGCGAGCGCATCGCCCGCCACAACCCGGCGATCAACGCCTTCGCGGTGATGAACCCGGACGCGCTGCGCGCCGCGCACGAGAGCGCCGCGCGCTGGCGCGCGGGCCGTCCGCTCGGCGCGCTCGACGGCGTCCCGACCACGGTCAAGGACCTGCTCGACGTGCAGGGCTTCGCCACCCGCCGCGGCAGCCGCCTCACCGACACGACACCCTCGAGCGAGGACGCGCCGGCGGTGATCGGGCTCAAGGCCGCGGGCGCGGTCATCATCGGCAAGACCACGACGACCGAGTTCGGCTGGAAGTCGCCCGGCGACTGCCCGCTGCACGGCGTCACCCGCAACCCGTGGAACCGCCGCCACACGCCGGGCGGCTCCTCGGCCGGCGCCGGGGCCGCCGCCGCCGCCTGCTTCGGGCCGTTGCACATCGGCACCGATGCCGGCGGCTCGATCCGCATCCCCGCCGCCTGGTCGGGCGTCGTCGGCCTCAAGCCGACCTTCGGGCGCATCCCGCAATGGCCGCTCGGCGCCTTCGGCCATGTCGCCGTCGCCGGGCCGATGACACGCTCGGTGCGCGACGCGGCGCTGATGCTGGGTGCCATGGCCCGCTTCGACCACCGCGACCCGTTCGCGCTCCCCGACGATCCGCGCGACTGGCTCGCCGGCATCGAGAACGGCGTCGGCGGCATGCGCGTCGCCGTGCTGCGCCGGCCCGGCTTCGAGGCGCCGGTCGACTGGGAGGGCATCGCCGCCATCGAGCAGGCGGCCGAGATCCTCTCCGCCGCCGGCGCGGAGGTCGAGGACGCGACGCCGGAGCTGCCCGACAGCCGGGCCATCTTCTCGCGCATCTGGGGGGTGGCGCTGGCGCGCCTCGTGCGCTCCTTCCCCCCGGCGCGGCGCAGCCAGCTCGACCCCGGCCTGCTCGTCGTCGAGCAGACCTATGCCGGCGCGACCGGCGACGACGTCCTCGAGGGCGAGGCGCAGCGCCTGCTCGCGGCTCACGCCATGGCGCGCCTGCACCGCGCCTACGACCTCGTGCTCTGCCCCACCGTGCCGACCGCGGCACCGCCCTGCGACGCACCGATCGCCGACCCGGCGGAGGCGCTCTGGAACGCGTGGGCGCCCTGGACCTTCCTGTTCAACCTCACGCGCCAGCCGGCGATCGCCATGCCGATGGGCATGACGCAGGGCGGCCTGCCGCGCTCGGTGCAGATCGCCGCCGCTCTCTATCGCGACGACCTGGTGCTGCGCGCCGCGCGCGTGTTGGAACGGGCCGCGCCGGTGCCGCTCGCCAGCCTCACCGGCTGAGCGCCACCTCAGCCACCCTGGCGCGCGGCCGAACGCCCGGCCGCCCCCATCGCCCGCGCCACCTCCGCCGCGCGCGCCACCGGCACGTCGGCGAAACCGGCGACCAGGCCGCGGAAGCGCGGCGGGCCGAGGAAGTAGCCGCCGAGCGGCACCACGCCGAGCCCGCGCGCGCGCGCCGCGTTGGCGACCGTCAGCTCGTCGAGGCCGTGCGGCAGGCGCAGCACCATGTGCAGCCCGCCCGGTGCCGCGATCGGCTCGATCTCGGGTGCATG
>JAGWQN010000154.1 GCA_028869995.1 Rhodospirillales bacterium | reverse complement strand
GTTGGCTTCCTTGCCGGTGGAAAAGTCGTCGAGCACCACGACCCGTTGGCCGGACGCCAGCAAGGCGTCGACGAGATGCGAACCGATGAAGCCGGCGCCACCGGTGACGAGATAGCGTGCCATCGTTCAGGGCGCGCGCAGCCGGCGGATGCGGCCGAGATCGGTGCCACCGGGCGTGCGGCACCGCCCGCCGCCATGTGAGCGGCCCCGGTGGGCGCAACCGGAACGGGTCACGAACCGCCGAACGATCAGTGTCCGGAGATCGTTTCGAAACGCCAAGGAAATATCGTCCGGCTGCTGCTGCGCGAATGCCGGCGACACGGCCGGCACTAGGCAGAGGGTGAGCAAGGGGCGCATCCGACTATCCCGAGTTCTCGGGACAGGCATCTAGACCAGGATCAGGCGAGGGGGAACGGCGCGGATTGTCGAGATTCGTTACCTGCCGCGCCGCATCCCCGTCGCCTCACGCGACGTCGAACCGAACGCCCTGGGCGAGCGGGAGGGTGCGGCCGTAGTTGATGGTGTTGGTGGCCCGCCGCATATACGCCTTCCACGCATCCGAGCCCGCCTCGCGGCCGCCCCCCGTTTCCTTCTCGCCGCCGAAGGCCCCGCCGATCTCGGCGCCGGACGGGCCGATATTGACGTTGGCGATGCCGCAATCGGAGCCGCCCGCGGAGAGGAAGGTCTCGGCCTCGCGCAGGTCGTTGGTAAAGATCGAGGACGACAATCCCTGCGGCACGGCGTTGTGCAGCCGCAGGGCCTCGGCGAAATCGCCGTAGCGCATGACATAGAGGATCGGGGCGAAGGTCTCGCGCTCCACGGGTCCCGCCGGCGTCGGCATTTCGACCAGCGCGGGGCGCACGTAATAGGCGTCGGCGCCGAAGCCGGCATCGACCCGCTCGCCACCGCAGATCGCGCCGCCCGCCGCCGCGGCGTCCTGCAGGGCCTGCTGCATGGCTTCGAAAGCTGGCTTGTCGATCAGCGGCCCGATCAAGGTATCGGCGGCCAGCGGGTCGCCGACGGCAACGGAACGATACGCTTGTTGCAGGCGCGGCACGAACGTATCGTAGACGCTGTCATGGACGAACAGGCGGCGCAGCGTGGTGCACCGCTGCCCGGCGGTTCCCATCGCCGCGAAGGCCGCGGCGCGCAGCGTCAGGTCGAGGTCGGCGGTGGGCGTGACGATGGCGGCATTGTTGCCGCCGAGCTCGAGGATCGCGCGACCGAAGCGCCCCGCGATCCGCGGACCGACCCGGCGCCCCATCGCCGTCGATCCGGTGGCCGAGACCAGCGCCACGCGCGGGTTGTCGACGATCGTCTCGCCGAGCTCCCGCCCGCCGACGAGGACCGCGGCGAGGCCGGGCGGGACGTCGACGCCCTGCTCGCGCAGGCGAGCGGCCGCGCGCTCGAACAGGGCCTGGGTGGCGAGCGCGGTGAGCGGCGCCTTTTCCGATGGCTTCCACAGGACGGCGTTGCCGCAGACCAGCGCCAGCGCCGCGTTCCAGGACCACACCGCAACCGGAAAGTTGAACGCGGTGATGATCCCGACGACGCCGAGCGGATGCCAGGTTTCCATCATCCGATGCTCGGCCCGTTCGGTGGCGATCGTCTGGCCGTATAACTGCCGCGACAGGCCGACGGCGAAGTCGCAGATGTCGATCATTTCCTGGACCTCGCCCAGGCCCTCGGAGCGGATCTTGCCGACCTCGATCGAGACCAGGCGTCCGAGATCGTCCTTGGCCGCCCGCAGTTCCTCGCCGAGCAGGCGGACCAGTTCGCCGCGCTTCGGCGCCGGCACCAGGCGCCAGGCGAGAAAGGCCGCGTGCGCCCGCGCGATGGCGGCGTCCGCGTCCGCGGCCTGGTCGGTCGGCAGCCGGGCGAGCACCTCGCCCGAGACCGGCGAGCGCGCCACGAGCGCGCCGGCGCCGCCCTCGCCCGGTCCCGCACCGAGGCGCGCGAGGATCGAGCCGACATCATCGGCCAGCGACGTGGCGGCCCTTTTCGTGGCGGGTGCTGTCATCTCGTCTTCTCCTTCTGTGCCGGGCGCGCCGGCGGTCCGCTCAGGCCGCGAGGCGCTGGGCGTGGCCGTCCGCGGCCTCGCCCAGGCGATAATAGCGTCCGAAGCGGTTGGCCAGAAACGCATCGAGCCCGATATCCTCCTGGCGGATGAAACCATGGCGGGGAAGCCGTCCGCTCGCCAGCAGGTCCAGAACCACACAGATGCTCGATGCGGTGGTGAGCTGGATCGCGCTGGTCATGCGCCCGCCGATATCGGTGGCATGGATGCGATTGGCGTAGGTCTCCTGCACCAGCCGCCCGTCCCTGTAGCCGCTGACCGCGACGAAGACGATCACCACGTCCTGCATCGTCGTCGGCAGGGCGTGCTCGAACACGTCCTTCAGCACCTCGCGCCGGTGTCGCAGTCCGAGGTCGTTGAGCAGCACCTTCATGATGGCGGCGTGGCCGGGATAGCGGATGGTGCGGTAGTTGAGGGTGTTGACCTTGCCGGCAAACGTCTCGCACAGCGAGCCCAGCCCGCCCGACGTGTTGAAGGCCTCGTAGGTCACGCCGTCGAGCGCGAGCTCCTCGCGCTCCTCCAGCGCCGGCACCTCGACCAGGCGGCCGCCGACGATGGCTTCGCACGGTTGGATGTATTCGTTGATGACCCCGTCCGTGCTCCAGGTGAGGTTGTAGTTGAGCCCGTTGCTCGGATAGCGGGGCAGGGCGCCCACCCGCAGGCGCACGGCGTCGAGCCGGTCGAACCGGCGCGCGAGGTCGCTCGCCACGATCGAGATGAAGCCGGGAGCGAGGCCGCATTGCGGCACGAAGGCGCTGCGCGCGGCGCCGGCGATCTGCTTGACCTGCCGCGTCGAGCCCACGTCCTCCGTGAGGTCGAGATAATGCACGCCAGCCTCGGCGGCGGCGCGCGCAAGGGCGACCGTGTGCTGGAACGGAGCCGCGCTCAGCACCGCGAACTGGCCGCGCAGGCGTGCGGCGAGGGCGTCGGTGTCGGCGATGTCGAGCTTCGCCGTCGCCAGTGCCGGACCGTTCTCGATGTCCTTCAGCTGTTCGTCGCTGCGGTCGGCGACGGTCACGCGGTAGTCGCCGCTGTTCGCGAGCAGCCGGGCGATGGTCGAGCCCACCCGGCCCGCGCCGACAACAAGAATGTTGGCCATGTCTGTCTCCCGCCGTTCGGTGATGAAGGCACATCATCGCGCTCGGGGACGTCATTTCGTAGCGTCGAATCATGCAAAAGATCGGTATAAAAACGTTGAATCGATAAAGGGATTGAGCGAAATGACGATCTCGGAGAAGGACCGGCAGCTCCTCCTGCTGCTTGCGGAGAATGCCCGTGCCCCCACCGCGGAGCTCGCCCGGCGGCTCGGCCTCTCGCGCACCACGGTGCAGGCCCGGCTGGAGCGGCTCGAGCGCGAGGGCGTCATCGCCGGCTACGGCGTGCGGCTGTCAGAGGAGCACACGGGCGGCCTGGTCCGCGCCTATGTCATGATCGTGCTCAAGGCCAGGACGCTCGCACGGGTGGTGCCGGCGCTGCGCGCCCTCGCGGATGTCATGTCCGTGCATTCGGTGAGCGGCGGCTTCGACCTCATCGCCGAGGTCGCCGCCCCGTCCATCAGCGAGCTCGACCGCACCATCGATCGCATCGGGGAGGTCGAGGGCGTGGAGCGCACCCAATCGTCGATCATTCTCTCGACGCGCTTCCAGCGCTAGCACGATCCCCAACCGTCCGGCGCCCGGGCGGACGAGGCGCGCCTACCAGCGCCCGATCGCAGCCCGGCGCGCGGCGCGCACCACCACCGCGGTCCAGATCGCCTGCGGGATCAGGAGCAGCAATGGCAGCACCGGCCGCAGCGGTGCCGGCGCAGCGATGAAGCCGAAGCAGACGATCCCGCCCACGGCCGCGAACCCCCAGTGCAGGACGGCGATGAAGCGTGGGTCCATGCCGGACCGCGCCGCCACCTGGTAGAGATGGCCGCGATGGGCGCGGGCCGGGTTCTCGCCGGCGAGAACGCGGCGCGCCAGCGTGAAGGCGACATCGTAGAGCACGCCGTTGAGCAGCATCGGCACGATGAGGAACGACAGGTCGACCCGGTCGAAGCGCGCCGCGACCACGCCCAGGACCGCCAGCATGAAGCCGCAGAACTGGCTGCCCACGTCGCCCATGAAGATGCGTGCACGCGGAAAGTTGAAGGGCAGGAAGCCGGCGATCCCGGCCGAGAGCAGCAACCCTGCGAAGTAGACGAAGTCCGCGTTCTGGCTGAAGCCGATGCCGGCCAGGAACAGGGCGGCGACCAGCGAGGTGCCGGCGGCGAGCCCGTTCATGCCGTCGATGAAGTTCATCGCGTTGGTCGTGAACAGCAGCCAGGCGAGCGTTGCCGGGATGGCGAGCAGGCCCAGCGGCAGCGATCCGACCAGGGGCAGGTGCAGGCTGCGCACCACGAGGCCGCTGCCGACCGCTGTGAGCGCTGCCAGCACCTGCGCCGATAGCTTCACGACAAAGGGAAAGTCGCGCACGTCGTCGGCGAAGGAGACGATGGCAATCGCGGCCGCCGCCAGGATCACGCCGCGGAAGTAGGGGTCGGCGATGCGGGAGAAATCGGCGAAGCCGTAGAGCACCGAGATGCCGAGCAGAAAGGCCGTCACGATGCCGACCCCGCCGCCTTTCGGGATCGGTGTCTGGTGTGCCTTGCGCGCGTCCGGCAGGTCCATCACCCGCGCGTCGACCATCGCCCGCACGACCAGCGCCGAGACCAGCGCCAACCCGAGGCAGAACAGCATGTGCTTCGCGAAGGCGAGGAGCGTCATGGCCCTTCTGTAGCGGCGCCCCGGCCGCGCCGCATCCCCTCCCTCCGGCCGGGCGTGCGGTAACGCGTGCCGGCGCCGCGAGCGGCACCTTCATCGCCCTCTTCGCCCGACGCCGCGCCATGGGCTAGAAGCCCCGGCATGGTCGAGGCTCGCGCGCGTGGACGGATCGCGCTTAACGTGGTGGTGGACGCGCTGCTCGCGGCTGCTGCCGTGCCGCTTGCGCGCTGGCTGGCCAATCCGCTGGGCGACGTCGTCGGGCCGCTCTGGACCCTGGCCCTGGGTGCTGCGGTGTTGCTCGCCGCCGGCCTGCCGTTCCGTCTCTCCCTGCAATACTGGCGCTTTGCCGGCGCCTCCGAGCTGCTCGGTGTGGCCGCGGCGTCGATCGCGGCGGCGGCGCTCTTTCCCGTCGGACTGCATGCCGCGGGCCTGGCGTTGCCGAGCCCGGCCTTCCCGGCGATCCATGCGCTGGTGCTCGCCGCGCTCCTCTCCACATCCCGCCTGCTTTACCGGCTGACGCGCGAGACGCCGCAGCCCGCGGGGGCGGCGCAGCCGGTGCTGGTCGTGGGGGCGGGCGAGGGGGCCAACCTGTTCATTCGCGCGCTGGCGGCGGACGGCACCGCGGGGCTGCGTGTCCTCGGCCTGCTGTCGCTCGGCCGCGCCCAGACCGGGCGGCGCATCGGCGGCCACCCGATCCTGGGCGGGCTCGACGAGGTGCGCGAGGTCATGGCCAGGCTGCGTGCCGAGGGGCAGGCGCCCGCGACGCTCGTGGTCACCGAGCCAACCCTGGCCGGCGATCGCCTAGCGGCGCTCATGGAGGCGGCGGACGAGGCCGGCGCGCGCGTGGCCCGCGCGCCTCGCCCGACCGCGCTCGACGCCGCCGAGCAGGCGGGCAATGGACAGCACGGGGCGCTCGAACTGCGGCCCGTGGCGCTCGAGGACCTGCTCAACCGTGCCCAGGTGCCGCTCGACCGGGAGGCGATCGCGCGCCTGGTCCAGGGCCGTCGTGTTCTCGTCACCGGGGCCGGCGGGTCCATCGGTTCGGAACTGGCCCGGCAGGTCGCAGGGCTCGGCCCGTCGCTCCTGGTGCTGCTGGACGTTTCGGAATTCGCGCTCTGGCAGGTCGACATCGAGCTCGCCGAGCAGGCGGCGCAGGTGGCACGCGAGGCGCTCGTCGCCGACGTCCGCGATGCCGCGCGCATGCGTGCCGTCATGGAACGCGTGCGTCCGGAGCTGGTCTTTCACGCCGCGGCGCTCAAGCATGTGCCGATCGTCGAGGCCAACGCGGCCGAAGGGCTGCTGACCAACGCCTTGGGCACGCGCAACGTCGCCGATGCCGCGCGCGCCGCCGGCGCGGACGCGATGGTGCTGATTTCGACCGACAAGGCCGTGAACCCGACCAGCGTCATGGGCGCGTCGAAGCGACTGGCTGAGATGTACTGTCAGGCGCTCGACATCCGTTCGCGCGCGGCGCAGGCGGGCACGCGCTTCATCACGGTCCGGTTCGGCAACGTTCTCGGCAGCACCGGCTCGGTTGTGCCGTTGTTCCAGCACCAGCTGGCGCGCGGCGGGCCGCTCACCGTCACGCATCCGGACATGCAGCGCTACTTCATGACGGTGCGCGAGGCGGTCGGCCTCGTGCTGCAGGCTTCGGTCGCGGGCTGCGCGGGCGAGACCGGTGCCAATGGCGGCATCTTCGTTCTCGATATGGGCGCGCCGGTGAAGATCCTTGATCTCGCCCGCCAGATGATCCGCCTGGCCGGATTGCGGCCCGACACCGACGTGCCGATCCGCTTCACCGGCCTGCGTCCTGGCGAGAAATTGTTCGAGGAGATTTTCCACGGCCAGGAGCCGCCGGTGGCGACCGACATTCCGGGCCTGCTGATGGCAACGCCGCGCACGGCGGACGCGGCGCTGGTCGGCCGTTCCATCGAGGAGATCGCGGCGGCCTGTCGTGGCGGCCAGGAGAACCTCGCGCGGGCGTTGCTCGCCCGGATGGTGCCCGACTATACGCCGAGCCCCCACACCCAGACGTCGGAGCTTCCCGGCGCCGCAACCCGGAATCCCCGATGAACGATCAGGCTCCCCTTCCTTTCCTCGACCTGGCCGCCCAGCAGGCGCGCATGGCGGAGCCGTTGCGCAAACGCATCGAGACCGTCCTGCGTCATTGCCAGTTCATCCTCGGCCCCGAGGTCGCTGAACTCGAGTCCCGCCTCGCTGCGTTCTGCTCGGCGAGCCATTGCGTCAGCGTCTCCTCCGGTACCGACGCGCTGCAGATTGCCCTGATGGCCGAGGGCATCGGTCCCGGCGACGCCGTGTTCCTGCCCGCCTTCACCTACACCGCGACAGCCGAGGTGCCGCTGCTGCTCGGCGCCACGCCGGTGTTTGTGGATGTCGATCCGAGAACCTTCCAGATCGATCCGGCCCATCTCGCGGCGCGCATCGCCGATGTCCAGCGTGCAGGCCGGCTCAGGCCGCGCGCGCTGATCGGTGTCGACCTGTTCGGCCAGCCCGCCGACTGGCCGGCCCTGCAGGCCGTTGCCTCGCGGGCCGGGCTGTTCACGCTTGACGACTGCGCACAGAGCTTCGGTGCGAGCCTCGCCGGGCGGCGTCTCGGCACCGCGGCGGACGCGACGGCGATCAGCTTTTTCCCCTCCAAGCCGCTCGGCGCCTACGGCGACGGCGGCGCCCTGTTTACGCAGAGTGCCGAACGCGCAGCCCTCTATCGCAGCCTGCGCACCCACGGCGAAGGCACCACGCGCTACGAGGTCTTGCGCACCGGCATGAACGGCAGGCTCGATACGCTGCAGGCCGCGGTGCTGCTCGCCAAGCTGGATATCTTCGAATCAGACCTCGCGGCCCGCGAGCGGGTCGCCAGGATTTACGATGCCCGGCTCGGCAACCGCGTCGCCATTCCGCGGCGTGTTGCGGACGCGACCAGCGCCTGGGCGATCTATGCCATCCTGCTGCCCGACACCGCGGCCCGCGACCGGCTGCAGGCCGGGCTCAAGGCCGCCGGGGTGCCCAGTGCCATCTATTACCCGACGCCGCTGCACCGTCAGCCGGCCTATGCCGCCACCCATGACGGGGCGGCGTTGCCGGTCGCCGAGGACCTCGCGAGCCGGATCCTGGCGCTGCCGATCCATCCCGATCTCTCGCAGGCGCAGGCGCACCGGGTCTGCGACGCGGTGCTCGCCAACGTCTGAGGCGGCACCGCGCGGGTGCGGGCCGTTGCTCTAGGTGTGGATGCTCAACAGGTTGTCCTCGGAGAGGCCGAGTCGGCTGATGGGTGTTTGGAGTTTGATGCCGCCGTGTGGGCGATGCCAGTTGTATTGATGCAGCCAGGATTGCAGCTCGGCGGCACGGTG
>JAGWQN010000153.1 GCA_028869995.1 Rhodospirillales bacterium | reverse complement strand
TGAACGTCACGGCCGGAACCCAGGGGATGCTCGCCGCGCAGGCCGCGGCCGGGCTCGGGACCATCGTCACCTCGCGGCGTTTCGTCGAGGCGGCGACGCTGGGCGAGGCCGTGCGCGAGCTGGGCGCGAGCAGCCGCATCGTCTGGCTCGAGGACCTGCGGATCGGCCGGCTCGAGCGGCTCGGCGGCTTGGCCCGCGCGCTGCTGGCGCGTGCGATCCACCGGCGGGCCGCGCAGGCGCGCGCCGACGATGCCGCGGTCGTGCTCTTCACCTCGGGTTCGGAAGGAACGCCGAAAGGCGTGGTGCTGAGCCATCGCAACATCCTCGCCAACCAGGCGCAGCTCGCGAGCGTGGTGGACTTCAACCCCGCCGACACGGTCTTCAACGCGCTGCCGATGTTCCACGCCTTCGGGCTGACCGGCGGCTTCCTGCTGCCGGTGCTCTCGGGGGTGAAGACCTTTCTCTATCCGTCTCCCTTGCATTTCCGCAGCGTCTGCGAGCTCGTCTACGCCACCAACGCGACCATTCTTTTCGGGACCAACACGTTCCTCGCCGGTTATGCACGGGTCGCGCATCCCTACGATTTCTATGCCGTGCGCTACGTCTTCGCCGGGGCGGAGGCGGTCCGCGAGGAGACCCGGCGCCTGTGGATGGACAAGTTCGGCCTGCGCCTGCTCGAGGGCTACGGCGCGACCGAGACGGCTCCCGTCATCGCCACCAACACGGCCATGATGTACCGCGCCGGGACGGTGGGCCTGCTGCTGCCGGGCATCGAGGCGCGCATCGAGCCGGTCGAGGGACTGGCGCGCGGTGGGCGGCTGTTCGTGAAGGGACCCAACGTGATGCTCGGCTATCTGCGCGCGCAGGCGCCCGGCATCCTCGAACCGCCGCCGGCGGGCTGGTTCGACACCGGCGACATCGTCGCGATCGACGGCGAGGGGTTTGTGACCATCCTCGGCCGCGCCCGCCGCTTCGCGAAGATCGCGGGCGAAATGGTCTCGCTCGGCGCCGTGGAGGCGTTCGTCGCGCGCGCCTGGCCGGAATGGCGGCACGCGGTGCTGGCGCAGCCGGATGCGCGCCGGGGCGAGACGCTGGTGCTGGTTACCGAGCGGCCGGGGGCGGAGCGCGGCAGCCTGCTCGAGGCGGCGCAGCGCGAGGGGATGGCGGAGCTGCTGGTGCCGCGGAAGATCGTGACAATCTCGAAACTACCTCTGCTGGGCTCGGGCAAGACCGACTACGCGGCGCTGCTGGCCGCAGCCGGCGCGGACGGGCGTGCCGGCTGATGGGGCGCGGGCTGAGGCGCCGGAGCCGCTAGCGCAGCCGCTGGTCGAGCGCGTCGCGCAGGCCGTCGCCGAGCAGGTTGAGCGCCAGCACCGTCACGAAGATGGCGATGCCCGGGAACAGCGTGAGCTGGTCGTCCACACCGAGATAGGAGCGCCCGTCCGCGAGCATCGCACCCCATTCCGGGCTTGGCGGCTGCGCGCCGAGGCCGATGAAGGAGAGCGCGGCCGCTGTCAGGATCGCGGTGCCGACGCGCAGCGACATGTAGACGATCACGCCGGGCAGGGTGCCGGGCAGGATGTGGCGCAGCACCAGCGCCACCGGGCGCACGCCGATGCTGCGCGAGGCCTGCACATAGACCGACTGCTTGAGCGCGAGCGTCGAGCCGCGCACCAGGCGCGCGAACACCGGCACGCTGAACACCGCGACCGCGTAGATGACGTTGGTGACACCGGGGCCGAGCACGGCGACGATGCCGATCGCGAGCAGGATGCCGGGAAAGGCCAGCAGCACGTCGGCCAGGCGCATGATGACGCTGTCCGTCCAGCCGCCGAGGTAGCCGCTGAGCAGGCCGAGAGCCACCCCCACCGCGCCGCCGAGTGTCACCGAAACGAAACCGACCCACAGCGAGATCCGCCCGCCCCAGATCACCCGGCTGAGGATGTCGCGGCCATAGGCGTCGGTGCCGAACCAGTGCGTGGCCGAGGGGCCGGCGAGGATCGCCTGGTAGTCCGGCGTCGTCGGGTTGTAGGGCGCGAGCCAGGGCGCGAACACGCAGACGAGCACGATCGCGAGCAGCACGACGCCGGCGGCGAGCGCCACCCGCTTGGTGCGCAGGCGCCGCCAGAACTCGCCGAGCGGCGAGCGGATGGCCCGGTCGGCGGTCGCGGGCTTCGTCGCTGCGAGCTCGCTCATTGCAGGCGTATCTCCGGGTTGACCACGGCGTAGAGCACATCGACGAGCAGGTTGATCAGCACGAACTCGAAGGAGAAGAGCAGGATCTCCGCCTGGATCACCGGGTAGTCGCGGTAGTTCACGGAATCGACGAGCAGCCGCCCGAGCCCGGGCCAGGCGAACACCGTCTCGATGACGATCGAGCCGCCGAGCAGGAAGCCGAATTGCAACCCGGCCATGGTGATGACCGGGATCAACGCGTTGCGGAACGTGTGCTTCCAGACCACGCGCCGCTCCGGCACGCCCTTCATGCGCGCGGTGCGCACATAGTCCTCGCCGGCCACCTCGACGAAGGCCGAGCGGGTGAAGCGCGCCATCACCGCGGCCACCGCCACACCGAGCGTGAAGGACGGCAGGATGAAGCTGCGCCAGCCGTGCTCGCCGCCGGTCGGCAGCCAGTGCAGCCGCACGGCGAACAGGTCGATCAGCAGCAGGCCGAGCCAGAAGGCCGGGAACGAGATGCCCGAGACCGTCAGCACCATGCTCGTCTGGTCCTGCCAGCGGCCGCGCCGGACCCCGGCGATGACGCCGAGTGCCACGCCGATCACCGTCGACCAGCCCATCGCCGCGATGGTCAGCCACAGCGTGGGCATGAAGCGCTCGCCGATCACCGTGGCCACCGGCTGGCCGGTGCGCGCCGAGCGGCCCAGCTCGCCGGCCAGCGTCTGGCGGATATAGGTGGCGTATTGCTGCCACAGCGGCTTATCCAGTCCGAGCGAGACGCGCACCGCGCGCACCTCCGCCTGTGTCGCGTCCGGCCCCGCGAGCAGGCGTGCCGGATCGCCGGGCAGCATGCGCACGAAGCCGAACGCGAA
Organism: Rhodospirillales bacterium; assembly: GCA_028869995.1. GTDB lineage: Bacteria > Pseudomonadota > Alphaproteobacteria > Acetobacterales > Acetobacteraceae > JAJXXT01. The sequence goes on along the minus strand of JAGWQN010000153.1, from coordinate 13,451 downwards.
CAGCGAGACGCAGACCAGCACCGGGACGATGCCCAGCACCCGGCGCGCGAGGAAGGCGATCACCGGCGTTGGCTCAGCGCCCGCCCGGACGCGATGGTCCGGGCGGGAGAGCGCACGCCGTCGTCACGCATACCTGGCCGCGTCGAGCATCAGCCCGCCATCGGGCAGGCGGTAGGCGTCCTGGAGGTTCTTGTCGCGCGCATCGAGGATGCGCTCGACCCCGAGGAAGACCCACGCCGCGTCGTCCCAGATCAGCTTCTGCGCCTTGGCGTAGGCCGCCCCGCGCTTCGCCGGATCGGCGGTCTCGAGCCCGGCCTTGAGCGCCGCATCGACCGCTTTGTTGGAGTAGTAGCCGACATTGTAGAGCACCGGCGGGAAGGAGGCGGTGGCGAACAGCGGGCGCAGCGCCCAGTCCGCGTCGCCGGTCGAGGAGGACCAGCCGCCGAAATACATCTCGAGATGCGATTCGGAGGGATGCTTCACGGTCCAGATGCGCGCCGCCATCACCCCGCCCTCGAGCGGCTCGACCTTCAGCTTCACGCCCACCATCGCCAGCTGCTGCTGCAGGAACTGCATGCCGGTGATGGCCACCGTGTTGTTGAAGCCCCACATCGTCGCCTCGAAGCCGTGGGCATAGCCGGCGGCGGCCAGCAACTGCTTCGCCTTCTCCGGGTTGTAGTCGTAGGCCGCCTGCTGCTGGTAGAAGGTGATGTGCGGCGGCTCGGCGGAGAGCAGCGGGTCGGCGAAGCCGTTGTAGACGACCTTCGCGAACAGTTCCTTGTTGACGGCGTGGTTCAGCGCCTGGCGCACCCGCGGGTCGTTGTAGGGCTTCTTGTTCACGTTCATCGCGATGTAGCGCACGACGATCGAGGGATCGTTGATCAGCGCCAGCTTGGGGTCGTGCTGGATCAGCTGCGCCTGCTGCGGCGGGATCGGCGTGATCATCTGCGCCTCGCCCGCCCGCAGCATGGCGATGCGCGCGCCATCCTCGGGATCGGAACGGATCGTCAACGCATCGAGGTGCGGCAGCCCCTTCTGCCAGTAGCCGGCGTGCTTGACGACCTTGAGCGTATCCGGCTGCCAGGAGGCGAACGCGAACGGGCCGGTGCCCACCGGGTGGCGGCCGACCTGCTTGCCGTATGTCTTGATCGCCGCCGGGCTCAGCAGCTGCAGCGCCGGATGCGCGATGGTCGGGATGAAGGCCCCGAAGGGATATTTCAGCACGCAGCGCGCGGTGTGCGCGTCGAGCACGTCCACGCGCTCGAGCATCGACAGCAGGCTGAGGCGCTTGAGGTGGTTGGCCGGGTTGGCGACGCGCTCGAAGTTGATCTTCACGGCCTCGGCGTCGAACGGCGTGCCGTCGTGGAAGGTGATGCCCTGGCGCAGATGGAAGGTGAACTCCGTCGCCTTGTCGTTGGCCTCGAAGCTCTCGGCCAGCAGCGGCACCACCTGCATGTTGTGATCGAAGGTCAGCAGGCCCTCGAGCATCAGCCGTGCGGCCGACTGCGAGAGCGTGTCGTTGGCATCGCCCGGGTCGAGTGTCAGCAGGTGCCCGGCGACGCCGACGGTGAGCTGCCCGCTCTTCGTCTGGGCGCGGGCGAGATCGCCGAAGGCGAGCCCGCCGGCCAGCGCCGCGGTGCCGCCCAGCATGGCGCGGCGCGAGAGATCCAGTTGTCGGGACATCGTTGTCCTCCTTTCCATCGGAACTAGAAGAGCCCGCCGATCTTGTGGCGGGCAACGTAATGATCCGGACCCACCCGCACCAGCGGTGCCACCGCCGGCGGGTCGTCGTGCCGGCGCATCGGCGAGGGCACCTCGCTGTCGTCGAGGGCGCGCGCGTGGCCGCGCCGGGCCGGGTCCGGGATCGGCACCGCAGCGATCAGCCGCTGGGTATAGGCGTGCTGCGGGCGGCCGAGCACCGCGTCGCGCGGGCCGATCTCGACGATCTGGCCGAGATACATCACCGCCACCCGGTGGGCGACGCGCTCGACGACCGCCATGTCGTGCGAGATGAAGAGATAGGCGACGCCGAGGCGGCGCTGCAGCGCCATCAGCAGGTTCACCACCTGGCTGCGGATCGAGACATCGAGGGCCGCCACCGCCTCGTCGGCGATGATGAGCCGCGGCTCGCTGGCGAGCGCGCGCGCGACGCAGACGCGCTGGCGCTGGCCGCCCGACAGCTCGTGCGGGTAGCGGCGGGAGTAGCTGCCGCCGAGGCCGACCTGCTCCAGCAGTTCCTCGACCCGCGCCTCGACCGCGCGCCCGGCGAGCAGGGCGTGCGTGCGGATCGGCTCGGCAATCGAAAAGCCGACCGTCAGCCGCGGATCGAGCGAGGCGAACGGGTCCTGGAACACATACTGCACGGCGCGGCGCAGCAGCTTCTCGGTGGCCGGCGTGAGGCTCGAGACATCGGTGCCGCCGAGACGGATCGCACCCGCCTCCGGCCGGTCGAGGCGCAGGATGCTGCGCCCGGTGGTCGATTTGCCGCAGCCCGATTCGCCGACCAGCCCCAGCGTCTCGCCCGGGCGGACGGCGAAGCTGACATGCTCGACGGCGTGGATGCGCCCGCCCGAGCGGCCGAGCAGGCCCCGCTTCACCTCGAAGCGGGTGACCAGGCGCTCGACCTCCAGCACCGGCGGGCCGGCGGGCTCGACCGTGTCCTGCGCCGGCGGCTCGTCGCCGTTCTCGGGAAAGGGCCGCGGCAGCGCCTGGCCCGCCAGGCTGCCCAGCACCGGCACCGCGGCCAGCAGCCGCCGCGTGTAATCCTCCCGCGGGCGGGCGAAGATCTCCCCGACCCCGCCGCGCTCGACCACCCGCCCGCTGCGCATCACCACGACGCGGTCGGCGATCTCGGCGACGACGCCCATGTCATGGGTGATGAAGAGCAGGCTCATGCCCAGCTCCTCCTGCAGCGCGTGCATCAGCCGCAGCACCTGCGCCTGCACCGTGACGTCGAGCGCCGTCGTCGGCTCGTCGGCGATCAGCAGGCGCGGGCGGCACGACAGCGCGATCGCGATCATCACCCGCTGGCGCATGCCGCCCGAGAGCTGGAACGGGTAGCGGTCGAGCTGGCGGGCGGCTTCGGGGATGCGGACCCGCTCCAGCATGCGCCGCGCTTCCTGCCGCGCCGCGGCACCGCCGAGGCCCTGGTGCAGCATCACCGCCTCGGCGATCTGGTCGCCGATGCGCAGCACCGGGTTGAGGCTGGTCATGGGCTCCTGGAACACCATGGCGATCTCGGGCCCGCGCAGCTGGCGCATGCGCTCCTGCGGCGCGCGGGCGAGATCGAGGCTGGTGGCGTCGCGCAGCTGGAAGACGGCCCGCCCCGCATCGATGCGCCCGCCCGCGTAGTCGAGCAGGCGGGTGACGGCCAGCGCCGTCACGGATTTGCCGGAGCCGGACTCGCCGACGACGGCCACCGTCTCGCCGGGTCGGACCTGCAGGTCCACATCCTGCACCACGCTCACGCGCTCGCGGCCGGCCGGGAAGCTGATGGTCAGCCCGGAGACGTCGAGCAGCGGCGCGGCGGATGGCGCTTCCCCGGGATGGCTCGCCGTGCGTCCGGACGGCGAGGAAGACGGCGACGACATGACGCCACTCTATAGGCTCGACCCAAGGGCCGAGAAAGCCCCCGGCCGGCAGCCGGCGGCCCGTGCGGGCCGCCCACGGCGCGGGCCTCAGGGGCATCGGCAGCTCTGTATTTTATTTCAATTTCAGATCATTGACATCGTTTTCTAAAGTTCCTCCGCCGCCGCCACGCCGGTCACGGCGGCGATCGCACGGCGTAGCTCGGCGGCCATGTCCGCCACGCGCGCCTCGGTGAGGAAGGAGACCGGCGCCGAGACCGAGATCGCGACCGGGGCCTCGCCGTTGCGCTCACGGACCGGCAGCGCGATGCCGCCGCATTCCGCCACGAACTGCGCCCGGTCGAGCGCGTAGCCGCGCGCCAGCGTCTCGGCGACGAAGCCGCGGACATGCGCCTCGGCATACCCCCTCGCCGCGAAGGCGGGGGCATTGGCGGCGAGGATCGCCTCACGCGTCGCGGCATCGAGCGGCAGCAGCAGCGCCGCGGCGCCGGGTCCGAGCCCGAGCGGCAGCCGGTCGCCGACGCCGCTGGTCAGCGCCTGCAGGGGAGCGGAGCCGACATGCATGTCGAGCACCACCGCGTCGTGCCCCGCGCGCTGGACGAGGTAGACGGTACAGCCGTGGCGCGACGCCATTTCCACCAGCAGCGGGCGCCACTGGCGCAGCCGGTCGCGCAGCGTGCTGTCGAGCTGGGCCAGCGCGAAGATCGCCGGCCCCAGCCGGTAGCGGCCACGGCCGCGCTTTTCGACGAAGCCGAATTTGGCGAGCGCGGTCAGGCTGCGGTGCAGCCCCGGCTTCGTCTCTGCCAGCGCCAGCGCGAGGTCGCCGAGGCTCACCCCCTCCGCCCCGCCCTGGCCGAGCTGCAGCAGGGCGCGCGCGGCGCGTTCGGCATTCGAGGAGGAGGAAGGACGAGGCGGCATATGTTCCGATTATCGGAATAATTGATAAGAATCAATCCGATTATAGAAACATCCTTGACGCACCGCGAGGCCAGGGCGAGGATTTCGCCTCGCCGCCCGACGGCGTGGCCCGCCGGCGCCCGGACCCCCTGGCCGCACGCGGCCCGCCGGCGGCGAGCGGAGACCGGCGCACCGGGCCGGCGGGACGAGGGAGCGGACATGGCGTGGCGCGTGGGCGTTGATTCGGGTGGAACCTTCACGGACGTGTGTCTGTTCGACGACGCCAGCGGCCGCGTCGAGGTGTGGAAGGTGTCCTCGACACCCGACGACCCCTCGCGCGGCATCGCCCAGGGTGTCGAGGAAGGCGTCGGCGGCATCGGCGCGCGGGTCGCCGAGGTCGGCTATTTCGGCCATGGCACGACCGTCGGCACCAACGCGCTGATCCAGCACCGCGGCGCGCGCACCGGGCTCATCACCACCGCGGGCTTCCGCGACCTGCTGGAGATCGGGCGGCAGAAGCGGCCCGACCTCTACGACCTGCAGGTCGACAAGCCGCCGGTGCTGGTGGCGCGCGACCTGCGCCTCGAGGTGCCGGAGCGGGTGCTGTTCGACGGGCGGATCGAGACCGCGCTCGACGAGCAGGCGGTGCGCGAGGCGGCGCGGGCGCTGCGCGAGGCGGGGGTCGAGGCGGTGGCCGTCTGCTTCCTCTACGGGTTCGTCCGCCCCGAGCACGAGGCGGCGGTGCTGCGCATCGTCGCCGAGGAATATCCCGCCGCCTTCGCCTGTGCGAGCCACGGCGTGGCGCCGGAGTTCCGCGAGTACGAACGGCTCTCGACGGTGGTGGTGAACGCCTATCTCGGGCCGGTGATGCAGGGCTATATCCGCCGCCTCGCGGAGCGGCTCGCGGCCCTGGGCCTGGCGGTGCCGCCGCACCTGACGCAATCCAACGGCGGCGTCATCGGCTTCGAGCAGGCCGGGCGGATGCCGGTGCGCACGGTGCTCTCCGGCCCCTCGACCGGCGTCATCGCCGCGCAGGAGGTCGGCCGCATGGCCGGCATCGGCAACCTCATCACCTTCGACATGGGCGGCACCAGCACCGACGTCGCGCTGCTGCAGGACGGGGTGTGCCGGCTCGCCAGCGAGGCGGTGGTGCACGGCTATCCGATCAAGGCGCCGATGCTCGACATCCACACCGTGGGCGCCGGCGGCGGGTCGATCGCCTATGTCGACAGCGGCGGGCTGCTGAAGGTCGGGCCGCGCAGCGCGGGGGCCTTTCCCGGGCCGGTCTGCTACGGCCACGGCAACGAGGAGGCGACCGTCACCGACGCCAACGTGGTGCTGCAGACGCTGAACCCCACGCATCTGCTCGGCGGGCGCATGGCGGTGGACCAGGCGCTGGCGCGGCGGGCGATCCAGCGCCTCGCCGACCAGCTCGGCATGGACATGATGGCGACCGCGCAGGGCATCCTCGCCGTGGTCACCGCCAACATGGCGCGGGCGATCCGCGTCATCTCGGTCCAGCGCGGGCACGATCCGCGCGACTACACGCTGGCCGCCTTCGGCGGCGCCGGCCCGCTGCACGCCGCACGGCTCGCGCGCGAGCTCGAGATCGGGCGCATCCTGGTGCCGCGCTATCCCGGCATCCTCTGCGCCATGGGGCTGCTGCTGACCGATCTGCGGGCGGATTTCGCCACCACGCGGCTGGTGACGCTGGGGCGCGCGGCGCTCGACGAGATGGGCACCGCCTTCGCCGGGCTCGCGCGCCAGGCGGAGGGATGGTTCGCCGCCGAGCACATTGCGCCCGATTCCCGGCGGCTCACCCGCACCGTCGACATGCGCTATGCCGGGCAGAACTACGAGATCGCGGTCGCGGTGCCGGAAGGACCGGTCGGGCCGGCGACGCTCGAGGCGCTGGCCGAAGACTTCGCCCGCGCGCATGAGCGCCTCTACGGCTTCGTCGCCGAAGGCGAGCCGGTGCAGCTCGTCACCTTCCGCATCGAGGCCGCGGGGCTGGTGCGCAAGGCGGCGTTCCGCCGGCTCGACGAGCGCGGGCCCGATGCCTCCGGCGCGATCACCGCCAGCCGCGAGGTGTGGCTCGCCGAGGCGGGGGGGTTCGTCGCCTGCCCGGTCTATGACCGCACCCGCCTCGAGGCCGGCAACCGCCTCGCCGGGCCCGCGATCGTCGAGCAGATGGACGCGACCACGGTGGTGCCGCCGGGCATGACCGCGCGCGTCGATGCCTATGCCAACCTGATCCTGGAGGCCGCGTGAACCAGGTCCTGCCCGTGCCCCAACGGCCCGCCGTCGATCCGATCACCGTCGAGGTGATCGGCAGCGCCCTCTCCTCCATCACCGAGGAGATGGGCGAGACGCTGGTGCGCGCCAGCTACTCGACCAACATCAAGGAGCGGCGCGACTGCTCGACCGCGCTGTTCAACGCGCGCGGCGACACGCTCTGCCAGGCCGAGCACATCCCGATGCACCTCGGCAGCTTCATCGGCATCCTGCCGCACATCCTCAAGCGCCACCCCGCGGGCGAGATGCGCCCGGGCGACGTGTTCATCGGCAACGACGCCTACGAGGGCGGGGGCACGCACCTGCCGGACTTCGTGCTGGCGGAGCCGGTCTTCGTCGACGGCGAGATCGTCGCCTGGGCCGTCAACACCGCCCACCACGCCGACTTCGCCGATCGCGGCCACGCGCATATCTACCAGGAAGGGCTGCGCATTCCGCCGATCCGCCTCTATCGCGCCGGCGTGCTGCAGCACGACGTGCAGGAGCTGATCCTGCTCAACTGCCAGGTGCCGCGCGAGCGGCTCTCCGACCTGCGCGCGCAGATGGCGGCCAACCGGCTCGGCGTGCAGCGCCTGACCGCGCTGTGCGCCAAGTATGGCCGCGACACCGTGCTGGCCGCGGGCGACGCGCTGCTCGACTACGCCGAGCGCAAGATGCGCGCCGGCATCGCCGCGATCCCCGACGGCACCTATCGCTTCGCCGACATGTTCGACAACCCCGAGACCGACGAGGAGCTGCCGGTCTCCTGTGCGATCACGGTCGCGGGCGAGACGATGCATCTCGCCTTCGACGCGCCCGACCAGGTGCGCGCCGGGCTCAACATGGTCTATACCGCGCTGCTCTCCACGGTCTATTACGCTGTCAAAACCGTGGTCGATCCGACGGTGCTGCCCAATGCCGGGCTCGCGCGCCCGCTCAGTGTCGAGGCGCGCGCGGGCAGCATCCTCAACTGCGTCCACCCCGCGGCGGTGAACGGGCGCATCGCCGCCTGCCAGCGCGTGGTGGACCTCATCCACGGCGCGCTTGCCCAGGTGGTGCCCGAGCGGGTGACGGCGGCCAGCAACGGCGCGGTCGCCTCGGCGACCTTCGTGGGGGAACGGCCGGCCGACCGCTCGATCTGGGTCTATCTCGAAACGATCGGCGGCGGCTCGGGCGCGCGCGCGGGCAAGGACGGGCTCGATGGCGTGCACGTGCACATGACCAACACCTCGAACCTTCCCGCCGAGGCGCTGGAACTCGAATACCCGCTGACGCTGCTGCGCTACGAGCTGGTGGACGGCTCGGGTGGCGCGGGCACGCACCGCGGCGGCATGGGGCTGCGGCGGGTCTATCGCGCCGAGGCGCCGTGCCGCGTGCGCATCGACAGCTCGCGCCTGCGCTCCGCCCCCTGGGGCCTGGCCGGCGGCCTGCCGGGCGGGCGGAGCGGCTTCGTCTATGGCCCCGGCGTGGCCCCGTTCGCCCACGGCTCGGGCCAGCTCGAGCCCGGCCAGGTGATCGAGATCGTGACCCCCGGGGCCGGCGGCTACGGCGCGCCCGGCGGCCGCGACGCCGGGGCGGTCCGCCGCGATCTCGCCGAGAAGCGAATTGACCCCGCCACCGCGGCGCGGGTGTATGGTTTCACAACAGCCTGACGGCCGGCGCCAACGCGGCGGAACCAGCAGGCAACAGGAGGGAAACGTGGTTGCATTATCGCGCCGTGAGTGGCTGATCGGGGCTGCCGCCTTGCCGGCGCTGGCCGAAACGGCGCGGGCGGCGCCGGCGGACACGCTGCGCTTCGGGCTCTCGTCCTATCCGCCGAGCCTGCAGCCCTGGGCCAACACCGGCACCGCGGCGCTCACCGTCAAGACCCTGCTGCACCGCGGCCTGCTGATGTTCGGCACCGACGGCAAGGTGAAGGGCGCGCTGGCCAGCAGCTGGGCGCGCGACGGCAAGAACGGCTGGAGCTTCAAGCTGCGCGACGCACTGTTCCACAACGGCCAGAAGGTGACGGCCGAGGACGTGAAGTGGAGCCTCGAGCAGATCATGGCGCCGACCTCGACCGCCTATCTGCGCGGCCAGTTCCAGGCCATCGCCTCGATCGAGGCGCCGGACGCGAAGACCGTGCGCATCCTCATGAAGCAGCCGACGGTGACGCTGCCGCTGATGCTGGCGACCCCGTTCGCGCCGGTCATCGCCAAGGGCTCGCTCAACGCCGCCGGCGGCATCGGTGCCGGCCCCTACACGCTGACCGCGCAGGAGCGGGGCGTGTCGCTCTCGTTCGCCGCGTTCGCGAAATTCTACGAGCCCGGGCATCCGAAGCTGCGCGCCATCCACATGCCCGTCTATGCCGACGAGAACGCCCGCGTCGCGGCGCTGCAGTCGGGCGATGTGGACATGATCGAGTATGTGCCGTGGCAGGCGATGGCGGGGATCCAGAAGAACCCGAAGCTGGTGCTCAACACCGTGGACGGGCCGTACATGGCGCTCGCCTTCAACGGCGGCACCGGGCCGTTCAAGGATGAGCGGCTGCGCCAGGCGGTCGCGCACGCCATCCGCCGCGAGGAGATCGTCGCCGCCGCCTTCTTCGGCCGCGGCACGGTGCTCGAGGGCCTGCCGATCACCAAGTCGAGCGAGTTCTACGATCCGAAATACGCCCATGGCTGGAACTACGACCCCAAGCTCGCCAAGCAGCTGATGGCCGCGGCCGGCGTGCCCAACGGCTTCGACTGCACGCTGCTCTCGACCGCGCAGTACGGCATGCACCTGGCCACCGCCCAGGTGGTGCAGCAGCATCTCGCCGCCATCGGCATCAAGGTGAAGCTCGACCTGCCGGACTGGGCGACACGGGTGGCCATGGGCAATCGCGGCCAGTATGAGTTCTGCGTGCAGGGCCAGACCGCCGACAACAACGACCCCGACGGGCTCTCGGCCTATATCGACGGCACGCTGCCGCCCGACAACGCGCGCAGCTACCACCTGCCGACGCCCGAGATCCACAAGCTGCTGGCCGAGGGCCGCGCCGAGTTCGACCCGGCGAAGCGGCGCGCGATCTACGACGAGCTGCAGCGCGTCGCGATCAAGGTGGTGCCGCTCGCCGCGCTGTGCTGGCGCGCGCAGGGCTACGCGATGACGAAGAACGTGCACGGCTTCACCAACATGCCGGGCGGGCTCAACTTCTACTCCGGCTATTCGCTGGAGAACGTGTACTTCGGATGACGCGCCCCGCGCCGGCGCCGCGGCGCTGACATGCTGTTCGTGCTGAAACGGATCGGGGTCTCCGTGCTGCTGGTCTGGGTGGTGGCGACGATCGTCTTCCTCGCCATCCGGATGGTGCCCGGGGACCCCGCGGCGATCCTGCTCAGCCAGGGCGGCGTCGCGCCCGACCCCGCGGCGGTGGCGGCGCTGCGCGTGCAGCTCGGCCTCAACCAGCCGCTCGGGCTGCAATACGTCGAGGACATGCGCCGGCTGCTGGTGGGCAACCTCGGCCAGTCGCTGCAGGACCAGACGCCGGTCGCGGGCGAGATCCTGCGCCGCCTGCCGCGCACGCTCGAGCTGATCGGGGCGGCCGCCGTGCTGGCCGTGCTGGTCGGGCTGCCGGCCGGGCTGGTGGCGGCGATGCGCCGCGGCGGCACCTTCGACCGCATCGCCTCCTGGCTCGCCGCGGCGGCGCTGGCGGTGCCGGTCTTCGTCGTCGGCACGCTGATGGTGGCGATCTTCGCGCAGGGGCTGCACTGGGCGCCGGCCGGCGGCTACGTCTCCTTCGCCCGCCATCCGCTGCGCCACCTGGTGCTGCTGGCGATGCCGGCGGCGACGATCGCGGTGGGCCTGGCGGCGATCCTGTTCCGCATGACGCGGGCCGCCGTGCTCGACGTCTCCATGCGCGACTACATCCGCACCGCGCGCGCCAAGGGCGTGGCGCCGCGGCGCATCCTGGCCCGCCACGTGCTGCGCAACGCGCTGATGCCGATCGTGACGGTGCTGGCGCTCAACCTCGGCTCGCTGCTCGGCGGCACGGTGCTGGTCGAATACGTGTTCAACTGGCCCGGGCTTTCGGGCCTGCTGGTCGATGCGGTCAATGCGCGCGACTATCCCGAGGTGCAGGGCGTGGTGCTGGTGATCTCGGTGCTGTTCGTGGCGCTGAACCTCGTGGTCGATCTGCTCTACGCGCTGCTCGACCCGCGCGTGCGGCACGGCTGATGCAGCGGCTGCGACCGGGACCGGTGGCGGCGGTGGGGGCGATCGCGCTGCTGGCGCTGCTCGTGCCGCTGTTCGGGCTCGACAACCCGCTGCACATGGACATCGCCCACCGCCTGGCACGCCCGACCCTCGCCCATCCGCTGGGCCAGGACGCCTATGGGCGCGACGTGCTGTCGCGGCTGCTGTGGGGGGCGCGGGTCTCGCTCGCCGTCGCCAGCTCCTCCTCGTTGCTCGCCTGCCTGTTCGGCACCGCGCTCGGCCTCGCCGGCGGCTTCCTGCGCGGGCCGGTGGAGTTCGTCGCGCTGCGCGGCATGGACGTGGTGCTGTGCTTCCCGCCGCTGCTGCTGGCGCTGCTGGTGGTGACGCTGCTCGGGCCCGGGGCGGCGACGCTGATACCCGTGCTCGCGGTGCTCTACCTGCCGGGGTTCGTGCGTGTCGTCTATGCGGGCGTGCTGTCGGTACGCAACCAGGATTATGTCGAGGCCATGCGCTCGCTCGGCGCCGGGCGGCTGCGGATCATGCTCGGCACCATCCTGCCCAATGTCGGCGGGCCGGTGCTGGTCCAGCTCAGCCTCGCGGCCGCCTCCGCCGTGGTGCTGGAATCGGGCCTCTCCTTCCTCGGGCTCGGCGTGGTGCCGCCCGCGCCCTCCTGGGGGCTGATGATCGGCGAGGCGCGCGCGACCATGCTGCAGGCGCCGCTGCTGCTGCTCTGGCCGTGCCTCGCGCTCAGCGTGACGATCCTCGCGCTCAACGCGCTGTGCGACGCGCTGCGCGACGCGGTGGACCCGCACGGCATCACCCGCGGGCGGCGACGGGCGGCGCTGCTCGAACGCCTCGCCCCCGGTCTGCTCCCGCAGCCGGGCCCGGCGCTCGAGCTCGTGGGGCTGACCATCGCGATCGACACCCCCGCGGGCCCGATCCACCCGGTGCGCGACGTCTCGCTGCGGGTGATGCCGCACGAGACGCTGGCGCTGGTGGGCGAGAGCGGCTCGGGCAAGTCGCTGACCGGGCTTGCGACGATGGGGCTGCTGCCGCCCGTCGCACGGGTCGCGGGCGGGGCGGCGTGGATCGACGGGCGCGACGTGCTGCGCCTCGACGAGGCGGCGCTGCGCCGGCTGCGCGGGGCCACGGTGGCGATGATCTTCCAGGACCCTCTCTCGAGCCTCAACCCGGTGCAGCGCATCGCCACCCAGATCGGCGAGGCGATCGAGGCGCATGGCGCGAGCGGGGCCAGGGCGGCCTGGCGGCGTGCCGTCGAGCTGCTGCGCCATGTCGGCATCCCCGATCCGGAACGGCGCGCGCATAATTTCCCTCACGAAATGTCGGGCGGCATGCGCCAGCGCGCGATGATCGCGATGGCGATCGCCAACCAGCCGCGGCTGCTGATCGCCGACGAGCCGACGACGGCCCTCGACGTCACCATCCAGGCGCAGGTGCTCGACCTGCTGGCCACGCTGCGGCGCGAGAGCGGCATGGCGCTCGTCTTCATCACCCATTCCCTGCCGGTGGTGGCCGAGATCGCCGACCGCGTCGCCGTGATGTACGCGGGCGAGATCGTCGAGCAGGGGCGCGTCGCCGAGGTCTTCGCCCGCCCGCTGCACCCCTACACCGCGGCCCTGCTCGCCAGCGTGCCGCGCGAGGACGCGAGCCTGCCCGAGCCGATCCCCGGCACCGTGCCGCCGCCCTACGCCCTGCCGCCCGGCTGCGCCTTTGCGCCACGCTGCCGGCTGGCGCGCGCCGACTGCGCGAGCGGCACGCTGCCGCTCACCGAGGTGATGGCGGAGCGGCTCACGCGCTGCCGGCGCTGGAGCGAGCTCGCATGACCCCGCTCATCGTCGCCGAGGACCTGAGCAAGCACTTCGCCGCGCGGCGGATGTTCGGGGCCGGACGGCCGGTGCAGGCGGTGAACGGCGTCTCGCTCGCGATCGGGCGCGGCGAGGCGGTGGGCCTGGTCGGGGAAAGCGGTTCGGGCAAGAGCACGATCGGGCGGCTGATGCTCGGCCTGCTCGCACCGAGCGGCGGGCGCGTGACGCTCGACGGCACCGACCTCGCCACCGCGGACGCGGCCGCGCTTCGGCGGCTGCGCCGGCGTATGCAGCTCGTCTTCCAGGATCCGTATTCCAGCCTCGATCCGCGCCGCCCGGTGGGCGCGCAGATCGCCGACGGGCTCGCGATCCACCATATCGTTCCGCCACCCGAACGGCGGGCCCGCGTCGAGGCGCTGTTGGCGCGCGTCGGCCTCACGCCGGCCCACGCCGACCGCTATCCGCACGAGTTCAGCGGCGGGCAGCGCCAGCGGATCGGCATCGCCCGCGCACTGGCGACCGGACCCGAGTTCCTCGTCGCCGACGAGCCGGTCTCGGCACTCGACGTCTCGGTGCAGGCGCAGGTGCTGGCGCTGCTCGCCGATCTGCGCCGGCGCCTTGGGCTCGCGATGCTGTTCATCAGCCACGACCTGCCGGTGGTGCGCAGCATCTGCGACCGCGCGGTGGTGCT
>JAGWQN010000152.1 GCA_028869995.1 Rhodospirillales bacterium | reverse complement strand
TGCTCACCACCGCGCCGGATGCCGACGGCAGGCCGCCCGCGGTCATCGCGCCGCGCCCGCTCGCCGCCCTGCGCACCCGCCTCGCCGCGGTGGCGCCGCAGCCCTGGCCCGCCGACCGTGCGGCGAGTGCCAGCGCCCTCGCATCCTTCCTCGCCGCCGGACACCGCCGCGGCATGGGCGTCGCCTACATCGCCGACGGCCTCACCGACGGGCCGGCCGCCGCCTGGCGGCGCTTCGCGGCGGAGCTGGGCCGGGTCGGGCCGGTCACCGTGCTGCAGGATGCGGAGCCCCAGGCGGTGTTGATGCTGCCCCCCCGTTCCCAGGCGGATGCGGTGGTGGCCCGCCTCGCGCGCGTGGCCCAGCCGCAGCCGGCCGCCTACGACGTCCTCGCCCAGGCCGGCGCCGGGCGAACGCTGGCGCGCGTGACGGCGCATTTCGCCGCGGGGGCTTCCCGGGCGAGCGTGCCTGTCGTGCTGCCGACCACGCTGCGCAACCGGCTCGACCGTCTGGTGCTGGCGGCCAGCGCGCCCCGCCCGGGGGCCACGGCCGGCACCGTCGTGCGCTCCGCCGGCTCGGTCGCGCTGCTCGACGAGCGCTGGCGCCGCCGCCCGGTCGGGCTGGTCGCCGGCAATGCGCTGACCGCCAGTACGCCGCTGCTCGGCCCGCTCTACTATCTCGAGCGCGCGATGTCCCCGTTCGCCGAGCTTCACACCGGCACGATCCAGTCCCTGCTGGCGAGCCCGCTGTCGATGCTGGTCCTGGCGGACGTGCCGCTCCCGCCCGGCCCCGACCGCGCGGCGGTCGATCGCTTCGTCGCCCATGGCGGGCTGCTGCTGCGCTTCGCCGGGCCCGAGACGGCGGCCCACCCCGATCCGCTGGTCCCCGTGAAGCTCCTGGCCGGCGACCGGCGCCTCGGCGGGGCGATGTCGTGGACCAGGCCGCAGGCGCTGCAGGCGTTCGTGCCGGCCTCGCCCTTCTTCGGCCTGCCCGTGCCGCGGGACGTGCATGTGCGCCGCCAGGTCCTGGCGCAGCCCGGCCTCGGGTTGTCCGGCCATGTCTGGGCCTCGCTCGCCGACGGCACGCCGCTCGTCACCGCCGCAAGGCGCGGCCAGGGGCGCCTCGTGCTCGTGCACACGACGGCCAACGCGGACTGGTCGGACCTGCCTCTGTCCGGCCTTTTCGTCTCGATGCTGCAACGCCTGACGATGCTCTCCTCGGGCGTTGCCGAGGTGGCGGGCAACCAGCCGCTCGCCCCTGCCGCGACACTCTCGGGCTATGGCGAGCTCGGCCCGCCGCCGCCGCGCGCGGGCGCCGTCGTCGCCGCGCGGATCGGCGCGACGCCGGTCTCGCCGCTGCATCCGCCCGGGTTTTACGGACCGCCCGCCGGTCGCCGCGCGCTCGATCTCGGCGCCGCGACGAGCCCGCCCGAGGCTGCCCCCGCCATCCCCGGCGCCCGCGTCGTGCCGCTCGGCCTGCCGCCGCGCGCCCGCTCGCTCGGCCCGTGGCTGCTCGCGCTCGCGACGATCCTGCTCGCCATCGACCTGCTCGTCGCGCTGGTCCTGCGTGGCCTGCTGCGGCGCCCGGCCGTCGCCGCGATGCTGCTGGCGGCGAGCCTGGCGCTGCCCCTGGCGACGGCGCATGCCCAGACGCCCCCGACCGCGCCCCCGACCGCGCCCCGGACCGCGCCCCCAGCCGCGCCGCCAATGGCGCCGGGGACGCACCGGCCCGTCCCGCCGCCGTTGCCCACCTCGATCCCGCCCGCCGCCCTGCGCACGACGCTGGGCTACATCGTGACCGGCGACGCGGCGGTCGACCGGGTCTCGCGCGAGGGGCTGGCGGCCCTGTCGGTGTTCGTCACCGCGCATACGGCCGCCCGTCTCGGCCCGCCGCAGGGGGTGGTTCCAGGCCGGGACGATCTGTCATTCTACCCGCTGCTCTACTGGCCGATCACGCCCGCCCAGCCCGATCTTTCCGCCGCCGCGGTCGCCGCGCTCAACAGCTACATGGGGTTCGGCGGCATCATCCTGATCGATACGCGCGATGGCGCGGCCGGCTTCGCGCCCGGGGCGAGGCAGGCGCTGCGCCGCCTCGCGCGGGGGCTTGTCATTCCCGCGCTGGCGCCGCTGACGACCGAGCACGTACTGACCCGCACCTTCTTCCTGTTGCCGCAGTTTCCCGGCCGCTACCCGAGCGGCACGGTCTGGGTGCAGCGCGGACAGGATCGCGCCAACGACAGTGTCTCGCCGGTGGTGATCGGCGGTGGCGACTGGGCCGCGGCCTGGGCGAGCGATGCTTCCGGCCGCTTCCTCTATGCCGTCATCCCCGGCGGGGACCGCCAGCGCGTCTTTGCCTATCGTTTCGGTGTCAACCTGGTGATGTACGCGCTCACCGGCAACTACAAGGGCGATCAGGTGCACGTGCCGGCAATCCTTCAGCGGCTCGGGCAATGAGGCGCGGCCGATGAACGCGCGCGAGGCGATCGCCGCGCTGCGGTTCCTGCCGCTCCTGCCGCCGGCGCTGCTGCTGCTGCTGGCCGGCCTCGCCGTGCTGGTGGTGGCGCTGTCGTTCTGGCGGCGCGCGCGCGGCGCCTGGTGGCGGCTTGGCCTGTTCGCCACCCTCCTGCTCTGGCTCGCCGGCCCCAGCTTGATCACCGAGACCCATCGCTTCCTGCCCGATATCGGGCTGCTTCTGGTGGATCACTCGGCGAGCATGCGCGTCGGCGGGCGCATGGCGCTGGCGGATGCCGCCGCCGCGAAACTCGCCCGCGAGGCGCGCGCCATCCCCGGCCTCGAGTGGCGAACCGTCACGATCCCGGAACAGGGTGCGTCGGGCACCCGGCTGTTCGCCGCGATGCGCCGGGCGCTGGCCGACATCCCGCGCGACCGGCTGGCCGGCGTCGTCGCGATCACCGACGGCGAGGCGTCCGACGCCACCGCCCATCCGCACCTGCCCGCGCCCCTGCATGTGCTGATCCCGGCACGCGGCGAGCAGACCGACCGGCGCATCCGCATCGTCTCCGCGCCCGCCTACGGCATCGTCGGCCAGACGGCGCGCGTCGATATCGCGATCGAGGACATGGGGCTGCCCGACCGCGGCACCGCGATCGGGCGCTCGGTCCCGCTCACCATCCGCCGCGACGGCGCGCCGCCGGTCGTGCAGTCCGTCGCCGTCGGCCCCACGCACGAGATCGACCTGCCGATCACGGCCGAGGGACCGAGCGTGATCGAGCTCTCCGTCCCGCGGCTGCGCGGCGAGGCGAGCGGCATCAACAACCGCAGCGTGCTGACCATCAACGGCGTGCGCGACCGGCTGCGCGTGCTGCTGGTCTCCGGCCGGCCCCATCCGGGCGAGCGCACCTGGCGGCGCCTGCTCAAGGCCGACCCGTCGGTCGACCTGGTCCATTTCACCATCCTGCGCCCGCCGTCGAAGGACGACCTCACGCCGCTCAACGAGCTGTCGCTGATCTCCTTCCCGGTCTACGAGCTGTTCCAGGTCAAGATCCGCCAGTTCGACCTCATCATCCTCGACCGCTACAAGAACCGCGGCCTGCTGCCGCCGCGCTACATCCAGAACATCGTCGACTACGTCCGCGCGGGCGGCGCGCTGCTGGTGTCCGTGGGGCGCGAGTTCGCCGGCAACGACAGCCTCGCCAGCTCGCCCCTCGCCGCCGTGCTGCCGGCGCTGCCGGCCGATTTCGGCCCCGCCGGCATCGTCGATGCGCCGTTCCGGCCCTTCGTCACCGCGCTCGGCCAGCGCGATCCGGTGACGGCGGACCTGCCGGGGTGGAATGGCGGCGATCCACTCTGGGGGCCCTGGTACCGCTATCTCGCGACGCAGCCCAACCCCGATGTCCCGGGCGACGTGCTGATGCGCGCGGGGCCGGCGGGCGGGCCGCTGCTGGTCACCGGCCATGTCGGTCGCGGCCGGGTGGCGATGCTGCTCTCCGATCAGATCTGGCTGTGGTCGCGCGGGCACCTCGGCGGCGGGCCGCAGGCCGAGCTGCTGCGCCGCATCGCCCACTGGTCGATGGGCGAGCCGTCGCTGGCCGAGAACCGCCTGACGGCGCACGTCGCGCGCGGCGTGCTCACCGTCGAGCGCCGCAGCCTCGCCGCCAACCCGCCGACCGCGGCCACCGTCACCGGCCCCGATGGAAAGCGCCACCCGCTGACCCTTGCGCCGGTGCGTCCGGGGCTTGCGCGCGGGCAGCTGCCGGCGCCGGAGGTGGGGGTGTGGCGCGCGGACGCGGGAGGTCTGTCGGCCTTCGCGGCGGCCGGCCCCGCCGACCCGCCCGAGTTCGCGGACCTGCGCGCGACGGCCAGCATCCTCGCGCCGGCGGTCGCCGCGTCGCATGGCTCGGTCACCTGGCTCGACCCGCACGGCGCGCCGGCGCTGCGGATGGTCGAGCCCGGCGGGCTCAGCTCCGGCGATGGCTGGATCGGCCTGCTGCGCCGCCATGCGCATGTGGTGACCGGCATCGACGTGGTGCCGCTGATCCCGGACTGGGCGGCGCTCAGCCTGATCCTGCTGCTTGCGGTGCTGGCCTGGCGGCGCGAAGGTCGCTGAAAGCGTGCAGCGCAGGGCCAGGCAGGGGAGGGCGTGTCTTCCGCAACGATGACGACAACGGCTTCGCGCGCGGTGAGCGCTGGGGCGCGGTGCTCGCCTTCGTGGGCTTCGTCGGCTTCGCGCTGCTGGTCGGCGCGACCGCCGGCGCCGCGACCGCGCAGGGCGTGCGCGTGTGGTACCCCTCGCTCACCGCGCCGCCGGGCACGCCCCCCAATGCCGCCTTCCCGATCGCCTGGACGACGCTTTACGTCCTGATGGGCGTGGCCGCCTGGCGCATCTGGCAGGTTGCCCCGCGCCCCGGCGCCTATCCGGCGCTGCGCCTCTGGGGCTGGCAGTTGCTCGCCAATGCGCTCTGGTCGCCGGTCTTCTTCGGCCTGCATGCGATCGGGGCGGCGTTGCTGATCTGCCTGTCGCTGCTGGGCCTGGTGAGCGCGACGGTGGTCGTCTTCGCCCGTCGCGACCGGCTGGCCGGGCTGCTGCTCCTGCCCTATCCGCTCTGGGTCGCCTACGCCACCTGGCTCAACGCCGGTTTCTGGTGGCTGAACGGGCGGCCGTTTCCCTGACCGTCACCCGCTTCGCAGGCGGCGGCGTTGCTGATAGAAAAGGCGCATGCGCAAGCGAGTTCTGATGATGGCCGCCGCGGCCGCCTTGTTGCCGGGCCTGGCCTCGGCCCAGCTGATCCCGGGCACCGGATCGGTCGGCCCGAAGCAGAAGGTGCAGGTCGGCAACAAGCCGCCGCCGGCCCCGCCCGCCCTGCCGGGAGCCGTGTCCAGCGGCCCGATCATCGGCGCCGAGCGGGCCGCGCGCGACCTGTCGCCCAACGCCGCCCTGTTCGACGCGATCGACCGCGGCGACATCGCCGCCGCGCGCGACGCGCTGAGCCGCGGCGCGGACATCAACGCCCGCAACGCCCTCGGCGAGACGCCGATCCAGCTTTCCGTGGATCTGGCGCGCAACGACATCACCTTCCTGCTGCTCTCCGCCCGCGGCGGCGAGCCGGCGCCGGGCGCGAGGCCGCCTTCGGCCAGCCCGATCCGGCCGGTCGCCGCCTATCCGGGCGCGCCCGGTCCGGCCCCGGCCCGAGCCGCGCCCCAGGCTGCTCGGCCAGCGGCTGCTCGGCCAGCGGCGGCGCAGCCGCTGCGCCTGTCGCGCGATCCCGGCGTGCCGAACCCCGCTGCCGGGTTCCTGGGCTTCGGCCCGGCCCGGCATTGAACACCAGAACGGAGCGCCCGCATGACCGAGGTTGACTGGACCCGCTGCACCGGGCCGGAGATCCGCGCGCTCGCCGCACGTGGCAACGCGCTGGCCGTGCTGCCCGTCGGCTCACTCGAGCAGCACGGGCCGCATCTGCCGGTGATCACCGATACCCGCACCGCCTGGGAGATCTCGATCCGCGCCGCACGCCTCGCGGCGGCGTCCGCACCGGTGCTGGTGCTGCCGGGGATGTGGACCGGCATGAGCGAGCACCACCTACCGTTTGGCGGAACAATAAGTCTCAATTTCAACGAATTCCGAGGCGTTCTTTCGGGTGTCGTGCGCAGCCTCCGGGCGATCGGCTTCGGCCGGCTCCTGCTCGTCAACGGCCACGGCGGCAACATCGATCCGCTCGCCGTCGCGGCGCGGGAACTGGCGGTCGAATACGGGATGCCGGTGGTGGCGACGACACCCTGGTTCATTGCCGCCGACGCCGTCGCCGCGGAGCTCGAGACCGCGAAGGGCCCGCAGCACGCCTGCGAGGCCGAAACCTCGGTGATGCTGGCGATGATGGGCGACGCGGTGCGCACCGACCGGTTCGAGGAGGCGGTGCGCCAAGCACCGCCGCGCGTCCAGGCCCGGCCCGGCTTCAGCCGTTTCTGGAGCTTCTCGGAACGCGCGCCGTCGACCGGCGTCATGGGCGATCCCCGCCCGGCCACGGCGGCCAAGGGCGAGCGCCTGCTCGACGCGATGGCCGCGGCCCTGGCCGAGGCGATGACGGATCGCGTGCTCTGGCGTGCCCCCGACCCGGTCTGGGCGCCCGGCCGCGGCCAGGGCAACACCGCGGGCTCCGCGCTCGACTGAGCCGCCAGCCGGTGAGCCTCTAGCCCGCCTGGGCGACGCATCCCTCGGCCAGCAGCGCCTCGATCTCGGCCTGGCCGAAGCCGAAATCGGCCAGCACCGCGCGGGTCTGCGCGCCGGCCAGCGCCGGCCCCTCGCAGAGACTCGCCGGCGTGCGTGAGAAGCGCGGCGCCGGTGCCGGCTGAATCACGCCCTCGCGCTCCACCAGCGTCGCGCGGGTGGCGAGGTGCGGATGCGATGCCGCTTCCGCCATGGTCAGCACCGGTGCCGCGCAGGCATCGGTGCCGGCAAGCCGTGCTGCCCAGGTGTCGCGGTCGCGCTCGCGCAGGCGCGCGGCGATCGCCGTCCGCAGCGCCGGCCAGCGGCGGCGGTCGCGATGGTTCTCGGCCAGTGCCGTGTCGAGACCGATCACGGCGAGGAACCGCTGCAGGAAGGCCGGCTCCAGCGGCCCGACCGCGAGGAAGCGCCCGTCGGCGCAGGCATACGTGTCGTAGAAGGGCGCGCCGCCGTCGAGCAGGTTGGCCTCCCGCTCGGTGCGCCAGTGGCCGCCCGCCAGCATGCCGAAGAACGGTGCCATCAGCAGTGCGGCACCATCCACCATGGCGGCGTCCACCACCTGGCCGCGCCCCGAGACGCCCCGCTCCACCAGGGCCGCCAGCACGCCGACAGCGAGCAGCATCGCGCCGCCGCCATAGTCGCCGACGAGGTTGAGCGGCGGGGCCGGCGGCGCGTCCGCCCGGCCCATCGCGGCCAGCGCGCCGGTGAGCGCGATATAGGCGATGTCATGGCCGGCGCTCTGCGCCAGCGGCCCGTCCTGCCCCCATCCCGTCATGCGCCCGTAGACCAGGCGATCATTGTGTTCGCGCACGATCTCGGGCCCGAGACCCAGCCGTTCCATGACGCCGGGGCGGAACCCCTCGAGGAGCACATCCGCCCGCGCCGCGAGGCGCAGCACCGTCGCCGCGGCGTGCGGATGCTTGAGGTCGATCGCCATCGAGCGCCGGCCCCGCCGCGTCACGTCGCCGGCCCAGCCGGGGGCGGTGATGTCGTGCGCGGCGGCGCGCGCCGGGCGGTCGATGATGACGATCTCGGCCCCGAGATCCGCAAGCACCATGCCGCAGAAGGGGACCGGCCCGATCCCGGCCATCTCGATGATGCGCACGCCCGCCAGCGGCCCACCCATCGCCCGGCCCTTAGGCCGCCCGGGCCGGAGCGCGGGACATCGCGGCGGCCACCGCCTCGGCGGCGCGGATCCCGTCGATCCCCGCGGAGAGGATGCCGCCGGCGAAACCTGCGCCCTCGCCGGCCGGGAACAGGCCGGCGGTGTTGATGCTCTGCCCGTCCTCGCCGCGCAGGATGCGCAGCGGCGAGGAGGTGCGCGTCTCCACCCCGGTCATCACCGCGTCCGCCCGGTCGAACCCGGGGATGCGTCCGGCGAAGGCGGGCAGCGCCTCGCGGATCGCCGCCACCGCGAAGCCGGGAAGGCAGGCCGCGAGGTCCGTCGGGGTCACGCCGGGTCGGTAGGACGGCACGACGTCACCCAGCGCGGCCGAGGCGCGGCCGGCGAGGAAATCGCCCACCAGCTGGGCGGGGGCACGATAGAGGCCGCCGCCCGCCGCGAAGGCGAGGCTCTCCCAGTGCCGTTGGAAGGCGATGCCCGCGAGCGGGCCGCCGGGGTAGTCGGCGGGGGTGATGCCGACGACGATGGCGGCATTGGCGTTGCGCTCGTTGCGCGAATACTGGCTCATCCCATTGGTCACCACGCGCCCCGCTTCCGACGTCGCGGCGACCACCGTCCCGCCCGGGCACATGCAAAAGGAATAGACGCCGCGGCCGTTGCTCGCATGGTGCACGAGCTTGTAGTCCGCCGCCCCGAGCAACGGGTTGCCGGCGTCGGCGCCGAAGCGGGCGCGATCGATCATGCCCTGCGGGTGCTCGATCCGCACGCCGATCGACAGCGGCTTGGCCTGCATGGCCACGCCGCGGGCATGCAGGGTCGCGAACAGGTCGCGCGCGCTGTGGCCGGGCGCGAGCACGACATGCTCCGCGGGAAGGGTCTCGCCGTCCGCCAGCACCAGGCCGCGCAGCCGTCGCGCGCCCCCCGTCGTTTCGATGACGAGATCGTCCACGCGGCTGGCGAAGCGGTATTCGCCGCCCAGCGCCTCGATCGTCGCGCGCATCTTCTCGACCATCGACACGAGGCGGAACGTGCCGATATGCGGCTTGGCGCTGACCAGGATTTCTTCGGGCGCGCCGGCGCGCACGAACTCCTCCAGCACCTTGCGCCCGAGATGCCGCGGGTCGCTGACACCCGAGTAGAGCTTGCCGTCGGAGAAGGTGCCGGCACCGCCTTCGCCGAACTGCACGTTGCTTTCCGCCGTCAGCACACCGCGCCGCCAGAGTGCCCAGGTGTCGCGCGTCCGCTCGCGGACCACGCGCCCACGCTCGAGGATGAGCGGCCGGAAGCCCGCCTGCGCCAGGACCAGCGCGGCCAGCAGGCCGCACGGGCCAGCACCGACGACGATGGGCCGCGGCGCGCCCGCCGGCGCATGACCCAGGCCCGGATAGCGCATGTCCGGCCGCGGGACGATGCCGCGATCATTGGCGTGCTCCGCCAGCACGCGCCGGGCGGCCGGCTCCGCCACGTCGACATCGACGGTGTGCACAAGGCGCACCCGCGCGCGACCCCGCGCATCCCATCCGCGGCGGAACAGGCTGAACCCGAGCAGCTCGTCCGGCCCGATGCCGAGCCGCGCCAGGGCCGCCTCGCGCAGCGCCTCGGGCGCATGGTCGAGCGGCAGGCGCAGTTCGTTGATCCGCAGCCAGGTCATGCGTCCGCCTAGAAGCAATAGCCGATCGGATGGAATCACCGGATCGGATTTCCGGCTCTAGAAAACGTATAATCTAGAGCAACTTATCTCCGGCCTGGCTAAGCCGGGCAGGCTCAACCAAGCCGCTGGTTGCTCTAGCTGTGAGCTCTCCATAGGTTGTCCATCCGGTCCTGGCCGGGGAAGCTGGAGTTGCAGACTTCAGAGGTTCCCAGGAGGACCGGATGAACGTGCATAAGAATGCCCGGCTGACGGTGCACAGTCGAGCCGAACTG
>JAGWQN010000151.1 GCA_028869995.1 Rhodospirillales bacterium | reverse complement strand
GAATACCTCTCGGTCAAACTCGACGACCCGAGCTTCCCGCAGCCGATCTACGCGAGCCTGGTCGAGGCCGAGGCGGAGGGCAGCTACAACCTGATCTGGTCCCGCTGACCCACCGAGGCGCTCCGCCCCACCGGGCGGGGCGCCTCGCCCACCACGCCGACTTCCCGGCACGGCATGCGCCATCCCGACTCGCGTTACTCAACACGGCCGAGATGATCCGGTACCGCGGAAATCCCTATCGACCCACTCAGAGCCTGGACCCGGAATGATCTTGCGACAGGCAGTGCCCGTGAGTCCGATCGGCCAGGACTTCGATGACGCGGCATTCTGCAACCTGGCCGCGGCCGCATCGGTCGAGCATGCGGACGAGTTCGGCTTCAAGCGCATGCAGCCGCGTGATGCGGTCTCGCACCGCAGACAGGTGCTCGCTGGCGATCGCATCCACCTCGGCGCAGGGACGCTCCGGATCATCCGCCAGCGCCAGCAACGCCCGCACGCTGTCCAGTGGGAAACCCAGCTCGCGGGCGTGGCGGATGAAGGCGAGCCGCTCGAGATGGGTCCGAGTATAGAGGCGATGCCCGCCCTCTGTCCGCGCGGGGGCGGGCATGATCCCGTCGCGCTCGTACCAGCGGATCGTCTCGACCTTCGTGCCGGTCTGCCGTGCCAGATCGCCGATCGCATAGGCCGCACCGCTCATAGTCTCGTCCCTCGCGCTGTGGCCGCTACCGGCTGTGTCGGGCTGCCGATCCCGGCGGCCAGGAAAGCGGCGCCAAGGGGCTTGAACCTATAGCCACTATAGGTCCCATCTTGACGGAAGCAAGTTGGGTGAGGCCGGGGCATGTCGGAATTGGTGGAGCGCGAAGGTGCGGACGAAACCCGGTCATGGCGGGTCAGCGGCATGGATTGTCCCTCCTGTGTCGCCAAGATCGAGAAGGCCGTCTCCAGGCTCGCGGGGGTGGAGGCGGTCTCGGTCAACCTGATGGCCGAGACCCTCACCGCCCGTCTCGGTCCCGGCGGCGACCCCGCGTCGATCACCCGGACGGTCGCAGCGCTCGGCTATGACGCTTCGCCACGGGCCCGGACGGATCTGGCGTCCGCTCCTCTTCGCGGTCACGATCCGCGCCGCGCGCACGATCATGGCCATGCCGACAGCCACGAGGGCGAGGACGCCGACACGTCCTGGTGGCGCTCCGGCAAGGCGACGCTGGTCTGGCTGCTGGCCGGCCTCGTCGCCGCCGCGTGGCTCGGCGCGAGCCTGTTCCCGGCCGCGGCGTATTGGATCTTTGTTGTAGCCACGCTGCTGGCGGTGCTCCCCTTCGGCCGGCGCGCATTCGCGCTGGCACGCGCCGGCAGCCTGTTCTCGATCGAGACGCTGATGAGCGTCGCTGCCATCGGCGCCGTGATCATCGGCGCGGCTGAGGAAGCGGCCATAGTCGTGCTGCTGTTTGCCATTGGCGAGTTGCTGGAGAACGTCGCCGCCGGCCGCGCCCGCGCCGGCATCAAGGCGCTGGCCCACCTGATGCCGCGCACCGCCCGCGTCGAGCGCGACGGCGCCGTCGCCGAGGTGTCAGCCGACGCGCTCAGGCCGGGCGATCTGGTTCAGGTCCGACCAGGCGATCGCATTCCCTGCGATGGTATGGTCGTGGAAGGCCTGTCCGCGGTCGATGAAAGCCCCGTCACGGGGGAGAGCGTGCCGGTCTCGCGCGGCCCCGGCGAGGCGGTGGTCGCAGCCTCCGTGAACACGGCGGCACTGCTGCGCGTGCGGGTAACAGCCGCAGCGTCGGACAATACGATCAGCCGCATCGTCCGCATGGTCGAGGAGGCAACCGCCTCCCGCGCGCCGACGCAGCGTTTCATCGAAAAATTCTCGATCTACTGGACGCCGGGTGCGATGGCGGCGTCGGCGTTGGTGATGCTGGTCCCGCCGCTGGCCTTCGGCGGCGACTGGTGGATCTGGATTTACCGCGGCCTTGCCGTGTTGCTGATCGCCTGCCCCTGCGCGCTGGTGATCTCGGTGCCGGCCGCGATGGCCTCCGGCCTGTCCGCCGGCGCAAGGCGCGGCCTGCTGATCAAGGGCGGGGCGGCGCTGGAGACGATTGGCAAGGCGGCGACGGTCGCTTTCGACAAGACCGGCACGCTGACCGCCGGTCGGCCACGCGTGACCGATATCCTGCCGATGCCGGGCACTGAGGAGGCGGACCTGTTGCGCGCGGCTTCCGGCGTGGAGGCCGGCTCCGCCCACCCGCTCGCGCGCGCGGTGCTGGACGCAGCCGCGGCGCGTGGCATCCAGGCCCCAGCGGCGACCGACGCGGGGGCCATCCCCGGCAAGGCCGCGACCGCGATCGTCGAATGGCGGCGGGTGGTGGTCGGCAGCCCCAGCTACGCCCGGGAACAGGGCATTCTGTTGCCGAACGTGGACGACATCACCGCGCTTGAAGCGGCCGGCAAGACGGTGGTGGTCGTGCTGGCGGATGGGCAGCCCCTCGGCCTGCTGGCCTTACGCGACGAACCGCGAGAGGACGCGGCCACCGCGATCGCGGCACTCAAGGCGATCGGGCTGTCGAGCGTGGTGCTGACCGGCGACAACGAGCGCGCCGGCCGCGCGATCGCCGCCAGCCTCGGCATGGAGGTGCGTGCGCACCTCCTGCCCGAGCAGAAGCTGCGCGAAATCCAGGCGCTGAAGGCGCGCGGCCCCGTCGTCATGGTCGGCGACGGCATCAACGACGCCCCGGCGCTGGCCGCCGCGTCCGTCGGGGTCGCCATGGGCGGCGGCGCGGCGGTGGCGCTGGAGACGGCGGACGCTGCGCTGCTGCACGAGCGCATCTCGGGGATCGCGGAGCTGATCGCACTCTCGCGGGCCACGCTGACGAATGTGAAGCAGAACGTGGGGATCGCGGTGGGACTGAAGCTCGTGTTCCTTGCCACGACCCTGCTTGGCGTCACCGGGCTGTGGATGGCAATCCTCGCCGACACTGGCGCGACGGTGCTGGTGACGATCAACGCCCTGCGCCTGCTGCGCTGGCACAGCCCGTTTGCCGGGCTACCGCGCGAACGGGCCGTGCCAGCGGAAACCGTAACCGGCAACGCCTGACATCCTGTTCCTCATCCTGTAAGTGCACGACGATGAACCGCACCGCCCTGGCCTGGCCTGGCGCACCGATGGCACTGGCCTCGGCGGCGCTGTTCGGCGCCAGCACACCATTTGCCAAGCTTCTGTTGGGCACGGTGGACCCGTGGCTGCTGGCCGGCCTGCTCTATCTCGGGTCCGGAATCGGGCTGGGCCTGGTGCAGCTTGCCCGCCGGCCGCTCGGCATCGGCGCGGCGGAGGCGCCGCTGCGGCGCTCCGACATGTCCTGGCTGGCGCTGGTCGTGCTCGCGGGCGGCGTCATCGGGCCGGTGCTGCTGATGTTCGGCCTGGCCCGCACGTCGGCCGCCAATGCGGCGCTGCTGCTCAATCTGGAAGGTCTCGCCACCATGGCGATCGCCTGGGCGGTGTTCCGCGAGAACGTCGATCGCCGCATCCTGCTCGGCGCGTTCGCCATCCTGGCCGGGGCGGTGCTGCTGTCCTGGCAGGGCGGTCCCGCGGGCGTGGGCTGGGGTGCGCTGCTGATCGCCGGCGCCTGCGTCGCCTGGGGCATCGACAACAACCTGACACGCAAGCTCAGCGGCGCCGATCCGGTGCAGATCGCGATGCTGAAGGGGCTGGCAGCCGGCGCGGTCAATCTCGGCCTTGCTCTGTCGCGCGGGGTCGTGCTGCCCGCCCCTGCCACGGCGCTGGCCGCCGGGCTGATCGGCTTCCTGGGATATGGTGTCAGCCTGACCCTGTTCGTGCTGGCGCTGCGCCATCTGGGAACGGCACGTACCGGAGCATATTTCTCGACCGCGCCCTTCATCGGTGGCGCGCTCGCCGTGGTGCTGTTCGGCGAACCTATCACCGCCCGCCTGCTCGGGGCGGCGGTGTTGATGGCGATCGGACTTTATCTGCATCTGGTCGAGAGGCACGACCACGAGCACGCGCATGAAGAAATGGCGCACGAGCATGCGCATGTGCATGACGAGCATCATCAACACGCGCACGCGCCGGACGATCCGCCGGGCGAACCGCATGTGCACGTGCACCGTCACGCGCGGCTCGTGCACCGGCACGCGCACTACCCGGACCTGCATCATCGGCACGAGCACGCAGGCTGATCGTTAGGCGAACCCGCAACCGCGCGCCGCGGCCGCGATGACGGCAAGCGCGTCGCCCGCGCCGTCCGCTTCGCCTTTCTCGAAGTCGCCCTCGATCTGTGCCATCTGGTTGGTCACATGCGCGAAGCACAGTACCGGCTTGCCGCACGCGCGGGCGAAGGCATAGAGCGCCGCTGCCTCCATCTCGACGGCGAGCGCGCCACGTTCGGTCGCCGCGGTGATCGCGTCCTCGGTCTCGCGATAGGGCGCGTCGGTTGTCCAGCTGGTGCCACGATGCATCGGCACGGGCAGGTCTGCCATCGCCCGAAAGGCGCGGCCGGCAAGCGCGGGGTCGGCTTCGGCGAAAATCGATGGCGGGAGGTAGTGATGGCTGGTGCCCTCGTCGCGCAGCGCGCGGTCGATCAGCACGAAATACGGCGTCGGCCCACGCGGCACGATCTGCCCGGCCGAGGTGACGCTGAGCAGCAGCCGGCAGCCGGAGGCAAAGAGCTGCTCGGCAACCAGCACTGCAAAGGGCGCGCCGACCGCCAGACCGACGACGCCGATCTCGATCCCCTGATGCTCGGTCACCAGCAGCTCGGTGTGGTAGCAGGCCCAGCCCGACATCGGCCGTCCCAGCCCAGTGCGACGCAGCATGCGTACCAAGTCGCCGTCCGGGTCCAGGGCGCAGACCGCCGGCACGTTTTGCTCCGCCAAGCCGCGCTGCCGGCGCGCCTCGCGCAGCAGGTTCTCCGGCCGGAACACCGAGGGTGCGCCGTACTG
>JAGWQN010000150.1 GCA_028869995.1 Rhodospirillales bacterium | reverse complement strand
GCCGATCGGCTTGCGGGGGTCGGTGAGCTTGGCGCGGCTGGTGCGGATGGCCTGGGCCACGGCCTCGAGCGCGTGGTCCTGGCCGACGATACGCTTCTGCAACGCTTCCTTGAGGTTGAGGACAGTGCGGATCTCGTCGGACTGCATCCGCCCGGCGGGAATGCCGGTCCAGCTCTCGACGATCTCGGCCACCGCCTGGCCGTCCACCACCGGGTGGATCAGCGGCGTCTCCCCCTGCAGCGCGCGCAGCGCGGCGAAGGCTTCCACGAGATTCGCGCGCAGCGCGTCCTTGTCCTCCGGTGATTCCGGATCCTCGATCGAGGCGCGGATGGCGCCAATCCGCGCCGCAAGCTCCTTCTCGGCCGCCCAGCGTTCCTCCAGGGCCTGACGCTGTGACGCGACCGTGGCGCGCTCGTCGATCAACTCGGCGCGGCGCGCCTCGTGCGGCAGGCCCGCCGCCATCTCGCGATCGAGGATCGCCACCTCGGTGTCGATCAGGTCGAGCCGGCGGATGCAGTCCTCGAGCGCCGCCGGCATCGCTGCCTGGCTCATGCCCACGCGCGCACAGGCGGTATCGATGAGCGAGACGGCCTTGTCCGGCAGCTGACGCGAAGGAATGTAGCGGGCCGAGAGCTTCACCGCCGATTCCACGGCATCGTCGAGAATGCGCACGCCATGGTGTTTCTCGAGCGTGGCGACGATGCCGCGGACCATGGCGATTGCAATGGGCTCCGACGGCTCCTCGACCTTGACCACCTGGAAGCGTCGGGTCAGCGCCGGATCCTTCTCGAAATACTTCTTGTACTCGGCCCAGGTAGTCGCTGCGATCGTGCGCAACTCGCCGCGCGCGAGCGCCGGCTTGAGCAGGTTGGCGGCATCGCCCTGTCCGGCGCTGCCGCCGGCCCCGATCAGCTGGTGCGCCTCGTCGATGAACATGATGATGGGCTTCGGACTCGCCTTGGCCTCCTCGATCACCGATTTCAACCGGTTCTCGAACTCACCCTTCACGCCCGCGCCGGCCTGCAGCAGGCCGAGGTCGAGCGTGCGGATGATCACGTCCTTGAGCGCCGGCGGCACGTCGCCCTGCGCAATGCGCGCCGCGAAGCCCTCGACGACCGCGGTCTTGCCGACGCCCGCCTCGCCGGTGAGGATCGGGTTGTTCTGCCGCCGCCGGGTGAGGATATCGACGACCTGGCGGATCTCGGTGTCGCGGCCGAGGATGGGGTCGATCTTGCCTGCCCGGGCGCGCGCCGTCAGATCGATGGTGAACTGATCGAGCGCGCCGGCACCGGCCGGTCGCGGCGCGCCCGGCTCGCCCTCGCCACCGGTGGCCGGCCGGCCATCGACCGAGGTCGTGACGCTCGCTGCCTCGACACTGTCGCGGGTGATGGCGAGCAGATCGCGCTTGAGAGTGTCCGCCTGGAGACGGCCGAACTGGCCTGAGATATCGCGCACGTGACGAGACAATGTCTCATCCGCCAGCATCGCCCACAGCAGATGACCCGAGCGCACGCGCGACAGCCCGTGCTCGACCGAGGCGAACAGCCAGGCCTGCTTCGCCGCCTCGACAATTTCCGGCGACAGCGAGGGAGCGCGGGCGTTGCCAGTCTTGAGCCGGTCGAGCGCGCGGTTGAGGTCGGCCATCAGCCGGCCCTGATCGGCCTCGTAATGACGCAGGATGGCGGCGATATCGGTGTCGGTCCCGTCGGCGAGCTTCACCAGCCAGTGCTCGAGCTCGACGTTGTAGTGTGAACGCGACAGTGTCAGCCCGGCTGCTGCCTCCAGCGCACGGCGGCAATGATCGTCGAGCCGCGCCACCAGGGCCTTCAGGTCGATGGCGGCCATAGATCCTCCCTTGCGCGCCGCGGCGCTTTCCCGCGGGCGGCGCGCAGCCTAGGGGCGGCATCTGCAATGTGTCCAGAGTGAAACGTATGACAACGTGAACGAGCATCGCCGACGAACGGGCGCGAGGGCGGGATTGCTGGCATCGCGGGTTCCGCCCACAATGCCCACGCGGACGGATCGGGGGAGAGGCGGTGATGGCCGAGGAGCCGGAAGGGATCGACGTCGCGGCGTTGCTGCTGCCGATCGCGGGGGACGCGCCTGCAGGCATGGACCTGCGCGAGGATTTCTCACCGCAGTCCGTTTATTACCGTCTGCGCGACGCGCGCGCCGAGGCGCGCGCCGCCGAACGCAGCGCCGACGAGAACCCTGAGATGGAGACCACGCCGCCGCCGCAATGGCGCACCGTGCGCGACCTCGTGCTGTCGGCACTCGCGGGAAAGGCGAAGGACCTGGAGCTCGCGGCCTGGCTCACGGAGGCCCTGGTGCGCAGCGACGGGCTCGCAGGACTCTCCGCGGGAGCGCGCGTGATCGCCGGGCTCGCCGATGCCTTCTGGGACCAGAACCTCTATCCGGTGCCTGACGAGGACGGCATCGCCACGCGCGTGGCGCCGGTGACCGGCCTCAACGGCGAGGGCAGCGACGGCACCCTGATCCAGCCGCTGCGTAAACTGGTGCTGTTCAGCCGGGCGGACGGCACGAACGTGCCGTTCTGGCAGTATGAGCAGTCCGCGGAGCTGCAGGGCATCGGCGATGCGGCGCGGGTCAAGCAAAGGCTCGCCGCCGGCGTCGTGCCGTTCGCCGACATGGAGACGGCGGCCCGCGCCGCCGGCGCCGCACGTTTTGCAGCCTTGCGCGCGCTCGCCCGCGGAGCGTTGCGCGAATGGACGGTGATGGGCGAGATCCTCGACAGCAAGGCCGGTACCGACGGCCCGCCGACCAGCCGCGTGCGCGATCTCCTCAAGCAGATCCTCGATGTCGCCCAACGCTACGCGCCGCCCGAGGCGGCGGAGGAAGCACCGGCGGACGCCGGGGTGGCGGAAGATGGTGCCGGCGAGGGCCACGCGTCGGGCGCGGGCGGGTCGCCGGCGAAGGCCGCGGTGACGCGGGAGGACATGCTGGGCGAGCTGGCGCGGATCGCGGAGTTTTTCCGGCGCACCGAGCCGCAATCCCCGCTGGCCTATACGCTCGAGGAGGCGATCCGCCGCGGCCGCATGACGTGGCCGGAGCTGCTCGCCGAGGTGGTGAGCGACACGAATGTCCGCGCCTCCGTCCTCAGCCAGCTCGGCATCCGCCCGCAGGAGGAGAAGGCCGGCTGACATCGGCCATGAAACGTTCGTTGACCAGCCACCCCGGCGATGCCTAGGTTGTCGCCGCCGGGAACGCCCGCGCCGCCGGACGGGGACGGGCGGAGGCGACGCTCCGGCGGGTCATGCCAGAAGATCATCCGATGCCGGTGAGCCGGGCGCGGGAGGCGCGCACGGCGGAGTACGACAGGGAGGACTGTGATGAGTGCGTCCGTTCACGACAAGCTGAACCGCGTGCGCAAGCCGCGCGTCCACATTTCCTATGAGGTCGAGACGGAGGGCGCCCAGATTCAACGCGAGCTGCCCTTTATCGTCGGCGTCATGGGCGATTTCTCCGGTGACCCGACGCAGCCGCTGCGCCCGCTCACCGAGCGCAAGTTCGTCCAGATCGACCGTGACAATTTCGATGACGTCATGGCGCGCATGGCGCCGGGGCTGAAGCTCAGGGTCGACAACACGCTCGCCGGCGACGGCTCGCAGATGGCGGTCGATCTTAAGTTCAACAAGATGGAAGACTTCGAGCCCGCCCGGGTCGCCGCCCAGGTGCCGGCGTTGCAGGCGTTGATCGAGACCCGCAACAAGCTGCGTGACCTGATGAGCAAGGTGGATCGGTCGGAGGAGCTCGAGAACCTGCTCGAGCAGGTGCTCAAGAGCGAAGAAGAACTGAAGTCGCTCTCGGGCCAGCTCGGCCTCGGCAAGCAGGAGGGCTGATCCGATGTCCGGAGCAAAAACCGAGGCGGGCGCCACCACCACGGAAGAAGCCGGCGTCAACCTGCTCGATCAGGTCGTGGCCGCAACCAAGCAGACCGAGCCTGACCGTGCCCAGGACCTCGTCAAGACGCTGGTCGAGCAGGCGCTCTCGGGCACCGTCACCTTTGACAAGAACCTGACGCGCACCTTCAACGCCGCGATCGCCGCGATCGACCGCAAGCTGTCCGCGCAGCTCAACGCGATCATGCACGACCCCAAGTTCCTCAAGCTCGAAGGATCGTGGCGCGGTCTCAACTATCTGGTGATGAACTCGGAGACGGGCACGGCGATGAAGCTGCGCGTGCTCAACGTCACCAAGCGCGAGCTCAACCGCGACCTGACCAAGGCGGTGGAGTTCGACCAGAGCCAGCTGTTCAAGAAAATTTACGAGAACGAGTTTGGAACCCCGGGCGGCGAGCCCTATGGCGCGCTGATCGGCGACTACGAGTGGACCAACCACCCTGACGACATCGACACGCTGCGCCTCGTCTCCAATGTCGCGGCGGCAAGCTTTGCGCCATTCGTCTCGGCGGCCGGCGCGCAGATGTTCGGCTTCTCCGATTGGACGGAGCTGTCCAAGCCGCGCGATCTCGCCAAGATCTTCGAGACCGCGGAGTACACCAAATGGCGGAGCTTCCGCGACAGCGAGGACAGCCGCTTCGTCTCCCTGGTCCTGCCGCGCGTCGTCGCCCGCCTGCCCTATGGCGCCGCGACCAAGCCGATCGACGAGTTCAGCTATGAGGAAGCGCCGTATGACGCGAACGGCGCCGCGCTACCGATGCAGCATCATGATTATTGCTGGATGAATGCCGCCTATACGATGGGCGCGCGGCTGACGGATTCCTTCGCGCAGAGCGGGTTCTGCGTCGCCATCCGCGGCGCTGAGGGTGGCGGCAAGGTGGAGGGGCTGCCCAGCCACGTCTTCACTTCCGACGACGGTGACCTCGACACCAAGTGCCCGACCGAGATCGGCATCACCGACCGGCGCGAGTTCGAGCTCTCCAACCAGGGCTTCCTGCCGCTCTGCCACTACAAGAACACCGACTATGCGGTCTTCTTCGGCGCCCAGACGGTGCAGAAGCCGAAGAAATATGACCGGCCGGACGCCACCGCCAACGCCGCGATCTCGGCGCGCCTGCCCTACATCATGGCGACCAGCCGGTTCGCGCATTACCTGAAGGTCATGGCGCGCGACAAAATCGGCTCCTTCATGGAGGCGAGCGACTGCGAGCTCTGGCTCAACCGCTGGATCAAGAACTACGTCAACGCCAACGAGAACGCGGGACAGGAAACCAAGGCCAAGTACCCGCTGCGCGAGGCGCGCGTCGAGGTGAAGGAAATTCCGGGCAAGCCGGGCTCTTACAATGCGGTTGCCTACATGCGGCCCTGGCTGCAGATGGAGGAGCTCACCACCAGCATGCGCATGGTGGCGCGCATCCCCCAGAAGGCCTGACGCTTGACGCAGGCGGGGAGCGAAGCCCCGCCGCGCCCGACGCGCGAGATCGTGCTCGACGGTCGGTTCGTCGGCGCGGGGCGCGACGCGGCGGCGGCGCATGTCGCCGCCTTCGTCGCCGCCAGCGATCCTGCCACGTGGCTGCGCCAATGGTTCGGCCCCGAACGCGCGACCCTGCTCGCGGGCGATGGGACGCGCCTGCGCCTCGCGCTCGATCGCGACATCGCCGCGATCGACACGCTGATCGCCTCCCAGCTCGATGCCATCCTGCATCATCCCCGCCTGAGCCGGCTGGAAGGCGCGTGGCGCGGCCTCGCCTGGCTGATCGGGGGCATCGAGCCCGGCGGCCGCGTGAAGGTACGGGTCTTGAATGCCGCCTGGCAGGAGCTCGTGCGCGACCTCGAGCGCGCGGCCGAGTTCGACCAGAGCCAGTTATTCCGCAAGATTTACGAGGAGGAGTTCGGCACCCCAGGCGGCGAGCCCTATGGCCTGATGGTGATCGACCACGCCGTGCGCCACCGTCCCGCCGCCGGGGCGCCCACCGACGATATCGGCGCCCTCAAGCAGCTGGCGGGCGTCGCGGCCGCTTCCTTCACGCCCACCGTCCTCGGGGTCGCACCGGAACTGCTGGGGCTCGACCGGTTCGCCGATCTCGCGGGGCTGGGCGATCCGACCGAGGTGTTGCGCGGCGGCGACTATGCGCGCTGGCGCGGCCTGTTCACGCTCGAGGACATCCGCTTCCTGGCGCTGGCCCTGCCGCGCATGCTGGCGCGCCCACCCTGGCGCCCCACGCCGTTGCGCGCCGAACCGTTCCGCTACGAGGAAGAGGCACCGGACGCGCAAAGCCGTGTCTGGATGAACCCGGCCTACGCATTCGCCGCCACGGTCGCGCGCGCCTTCGCGGATTTCAGCTGGCCCGCCGACGTGCGCGGCGTGGAGACGGATGAACGCAGCGGTGGGCTGGTCGACGAACTGCCGCTCGAACCCTTCTCCACCGAGCCCGGCCCGATCTGGGTTCGCCCGCCGCTCGAGGTGGTGCTGACCGACAACCAGGAGCGCGCGCTGGTCGATGCCGGGTTCATGCCTCTCGCCAGCATTCCATGGTCAGAGGACGCGGTGTTCGGCGCGGTGCGCAGCCTGCAGGCGCCGCGGCTCTATGCCGGCGCCACCGCCGAGGCGGCCAACGCCAACGCGAGGCTCTCGGCGCAGATCAACACGCTGCTCTGCGTCTCGCGCTTCGCCCACTACCTCAAGGTGCTGGGCCGCGACATGGTCGGCTCCTTCCGCACGGCGGAGGAAATCGAGCGGCAGTTGCAGGCCTGGCTCAACCGCCATGTCAATGCGAGCGTTGCCGCCGGCGCGGAAAGCCGCGCGCGCTATCCGCTGCTCGGCGGGCGCGTGACCGTGCGCGAGCGGCCGGGCCGGCCGGGCGTGTTCGGTTGCATCATCCAGTTGCAGCCGCATTTCCAGCTCGACGACGTGTCCGCGAGCTTCCGCCTTGTCACCGATATCGCGGCTCCGGGATCGGTGCGATAAGCTCGGACACGATCGGCGCAGACGCCAGGAATGAGCGCGACGAAAGCGGGAGGAAGAACGATGCCGGATGGTGCCGAGACGGCTGGAACCCTGTTGCGGGCGGGCAGGCTGAGCGAGGCGATCGATGCCGCCGGGGCGGCGGTGCGCAAGGCGCCGACCGATCTCGGGGCGCGCGTTCTGCTCGCCGAGCTGCTGCTCGCCGGCGGCAATCTCGAGCGCGCCGACGTGATCCTCGACGCGGCCTCCGAGGCCGATCCCGCGGCGGCCGTGGTTATCGCCGAGTTCCGCCAGTTGCTGCGGGCGGAGATGGCGCGCCGCCAGCTGCGCCGCGATGGACGCGTGCCCGAGTTCCTGGGCGAGCCGGGTGAGCCGGAGCGCGCGGAACTCGCCGCCCTGGTTGCGCTGCGCGGCGGCGACCTCGCGACGGCGGCACACCACGCCCAGTCGGCGGAGGCGGCGCGTCCGCGCGCGCCCGGCATGCTGGCCGGCAGGCCGATCGACGATTTTCGCGACGCCGACGATCTCACCGCCGGCTTCTTCGAGGTTCTCACCACAACGGGCAAGTATTTCTGGATCCCCACCGGGCGGGTGGAGGCGTTGCAGTTCCATCCGCCGAAGCGGGTGCGCGACCTGATCTGGCGGCGTGCCAGCATGTCGGTCCTGGAGGGGCCGGATGGCGAGGTCTATCTCCCCGCGACCTATGCGAGCGACGAGCCGGATCTTTCCGCGGCGCTGCGCCTCGGCCGCGAGACCGAATGGCAGGAGCTGGCTCCCGGCCTGGTGCGTGGCGTCGGCCAGCGCGTCTTCCTCGCCGGCGACGACGCGGTGGGGATCATGGACCTGACCGAACTCTCCTTCGCCGCGGCCTGATGCGAGGGGGCTCGCCATCGCGCCGAGGCCGTCCGCGCCGCAGCGACACAGGCGACGCATGAGCGGCCGCGGGCGCGACCCACGCGGTGGCTGGAGTGACGGCGGGCGCGGCGAGGCCGCGGCGCGCCGCAGCCCCCTGCGCGCCCTGTTGCCGTTGCTCGAACGGCTCATGGACGACAATCCCGACACCGAGCGTGACCCGCCGCTCGGCAGCGTCGAGGCGCTTGCGGTCCTGCGCGCGTCGGTCCGCCGGGACCTCGAGGCGCTGCTCAACGCGCGGCGTCGCCACCGCTCTTGGCCCGCGGAACTCGGCGAGCTCGCGACCTCGTCGCTGGGCTACGGCATCCCGGACTTCACCGCGGGGGCGATGAACGATCCGCGGCGGCGTGAGGCGCTGCGCGCGGAGATCGAGGCCACGATCCGCCGCTTCGAGCCCCGGCTCGCGACCGTGAAGGTCTCGCTGGCGGAGAGCGCCAGCAAGCTTGAACCGACGTTGCGTCTTCGTATCGATGGCCTGCTGCACGCCGACCCCGCGCCGGAGCCCATCGCCTTCGACACCGCGCTCGACGTCGCGACGACCGATGTCGAGGTCAAGGACCGCGACGATGTCTGACGCACTGCTGCCCTATTACAATCGGGAATTGGTCGCGATCCGCCGGCTCGCCGCCGAGTTCGCCGAGGCCAACCCCAAGATCGCCGGCCGGCTGCGCCTCTCGCGCGACGCCGTGGACGACCCCCTGGTCGCCCGGCTGCTCGACGGTGTCGCCTTCCTCGCGGCGCGCGTCCAGCACCGGCTCGACGACGAGTTTCCCGAACTCACCGACGCGCTGCTGGGCGTGCTCTACCCCCACTACCTCGCACCCTTTCCCTCGACCGCCGTGGTGCAGTTCGCGCCGCAGCCGGACTTGGCGGGACCGGCGCGGATCGGGCGCTTTTTTCCGCTCGACACCGAGCCGGTGCGCGGCGAGACCTGCCGCTTTCGTACCGCCTACGAGACGACACTGTGGCCGGTCGAAATCGAGGCCGTGCGCCTGTCCGGCCTGCCGCTGGCGGCGCCGGCAAACCCGCGCGCAGCGGGGGCGATGAGCGTGTTGCGCATCACGCTGCGCACGGCGAGCCCGGATAAGACCTTCGCCGAGCTGGGCCTCGATCGGCTGCGGCTGTTCCTGCGCGCTGCGCCGAACATCGCGCTTCCACTCTACGAGCTTCTGGCCGGACATACGCTCGGCGTCGCCTATGCGGACGGTCCCGCCGATGCCGCCGCCGCGTTGGCGGGGCCGGAGGCGATCGAGCCGGTCGGCTTCGCGCCGGAGGAGGCGCTGCTGCCGTGGCCGGCACGAAGCTTCTCGGGCTTCCGGCTGCTGTCTGAGTATTTCGCGGCCCCGGAGAAATTCCTGTTCCTCGACGTCACGGGGATCGAGGCGAAGACCCGCTCCCCCTCCGCGCCCCCCGGAAACCGGCTCGATATCTTCGTCTATCTCGACCAGGCGCTGCCCGATCTCGAGCGCATGGTGGGGGCCGACGCGCTGGCCCTGGGTTGCACGCCGGTGGTCAACCTCTTCGCCCAACGCTGCGATCCGATCCCGCTCACGCAGATGACGACCGAATACCGCATCGTGCCCGATGCGCGCCGCCCCGCGGCCTTCGAGGTCTGGAGCGTGGAGCGGGTGCGCGAGAGCCACCCCGACGGCACGTCGCGCCCCTGGCGACCGTTCTACCGCATGACCCACGGCGATCCGGAGGCGCAGGCAGAAGGCGGCTTCTATCTCGTCGCGCGCCGCGACAGCCCGGCGCCGATGCGCGGCAGCGAGGTCTATCTCGCCCCGTTCGACCCGGCACTCGATCCCGACATGCCCTCCGAGAGCGTGTTGTCGGTCGACGTGCTGTGCAGCAACCGCGACCTGCCGACGGAACTGCCCTTCGGCGGCGGCCATCCGCGCCTGCGCCTTGCCGAGGGAGCGGCGGCCGTGGCACGCGCCACCTGCCTCACCGCGCCCACCGCGCCGGCGCGCATGAAGCTGCGGGAACACGGGTTCTGGCGCCTGATCTCGCATCTCTCACTCGGCCATCTCTCGGTGGTGGGCGAGGCTGAGGGGGCGAATGCGCTCAAGGAAGTGCTGCGGCTCTACGACCTGCGCGATTCTGCCGAAAGCCGGGCGGCGATCGGCGGCCTGCTGGCGGTGCACGCGCAACCCGGCGCGGCGCGCGTGCCCGGCGCGCGCGTCGGCGCCTTCTGCCGCGGCCTCGATGTCACGCTCGAGTTCGATCAGCACGTCTGGCAGACCAGCGGGCTGTTCCTGATGGCGGCGGTGCTCGACCGCTTCCTGGGCCTGCATGCCAGCGTGAACGCGTTCGTGCGCACACGCGCCGTTCTGCGTGGGCGTGCCGGGTCAGTCGCCGCGTTCCCACCGCGCGCCGGCACGCGCACCCTGCTGTGAGAACGTTCCTGTGAGGATGGGGCCGTGACCCCGGGCTCGCCGCTCGCACGGCTCGCGCGCGCGCCGTGGCGCTTCGGTTTCGATGCGGCGGTGCGGCTGCTGATGTTACGACAGCGCAGCGAAGATCCCGCCGACGCCATCGCCTTCCGCGCCTCGTCCGGTCTCGCCTTTCCCGCCGCCGAGGTCAGCGAGGTGAAGCTGGAGGGCGAGCCCCCCCGTCTTTCCAGCCCGGTGATGACGCTGGCCGGGGCGGTAGGCGTGCTGCCGCGCTATTACGCGGAGGCGCTGGCCGGCGCGCTGCGCCGGCGTTCACCCGCCTTTGCCGCCTTCCTGGACCTGCTGGCCCAGCGCCTGGTGGGTCATTTCGCCCGTGCCGGCATCAAGTACCGTCCGCACCGCGCGGTCGAGGCGGCAGCCCTGCAACGCGCGGCGAGCGCCGCAGAGGAGGACGCACCACAAGCCCCGGCCGATCCCGTCGCGGCGGTGCTGTTGGCGCTGACGGGGTTCGGCACCGGCCATCTGCGCGAGCGTGTCGCCGCCGGCACCGATCCGCTCCTGCACTACGCGGGAACCTTCGCGCTGCGGCCGCGATCGGCGGAGCGGCTCGCGGCGCTCGCGAGCGACTGGCTCGGCCGGCCGGTCGAGATCTGCCAGTTCGCGGGTGCCTGGTTGCCGCTCCCGCCTAGCGAACAGACCCGCCTGCCGACCGGTGCGCGACCCGGCGCGCATGGCAGGCTCGGTGTCGATGCCGCGATCGGCGAACGCGCCTGGGACATCCAGGGCCGGGTCGTGCTGCGCATCGGCCCGCTCGAACGCGACGCCTTCGTCGCCCTGCTGCCGGACCGCCAAGGTCTGCGCCAGTTCGTTTCGCTGGTGCGCGCCTATCTCGGGCTCGAGACCGACTTCGCAGTCAATCTTGTCCTCGCCGCCGCCGCCGTGCCGCCGCTCGAGCTTTCCCCTGCCGCCCCTGCGCCCGCACGGCTTGGCTGGAACACCTGGATGCCGATGCCGCGCGGCCGCACGGCGGATGCCGCCGAGGCCGTGTTCGAGGCCGCTGTCGTCGAATCCGAAACGTTGCGACTCAGCAAGGAAAAGATCGCATGACATCGGCTGCAGGCTGGTCGGCCGGCTATGTGACCGACACCGCCTATATGCGCGGCTACTACCACGAGCAGTCGCCGCTGCAGCTCGCCCTCGCGGCCTTGCTGATGGGCGTGCAGACAGACCTGCCCGGCCCCTCCGACGAGGTGAGCTACCTCGAACTCGGCTGCGGACAGGGCTTCGGCGCCACGGTGCTGGCCGCAGCCAACCCAGGCTGGCGAATCACCGCGGTCGACTTCAATCCCGCCCACATCGCCGCGGCGCGTCGCGGCGCGGCTGAGCTCGGCCTCGCCAATATCCGCTTCCTCGAGGCCGATCTCGCCTCGCTGCCCGAGGACCCGCTGATGGCGGAGGTGCCGCAGGCCGATGTCGCGAGCCTGCACGGCGTGTGGTCCTGGGTGTCGCCCGAGGTGCGCGCCGGCATCGTGCGGCTGCTGCGCGCGAGGGTGAAGCCGGGCGGCCTCGTCCATGTCAGCTACAACGCGCTGCCCGGCTGGCAGGGCGCGCTGCTGCTGCAACGCCTGGTCCGCGAGGCGGGGCGCCGCCTGGCGCACGGCAGCATCGAGCAGGCCCGCGCCGGCCTCGGCCTGGTGCACGAGCTGATGGCGGCGGAAGCGGCCGGTCTCGCCAAGGCCCCACGGGTGACGGACATCCTGCGCCGGCTCGAGCAGGCCGCGCCGGACTATCTTGCCCACGAGTACATGAACAGCAGCTGGGCGCCCTGCTGGCACGCTGACGTCGCGGCCGATCTCGCCGCGGCCAAGCTCGATTACATCGGATCCGCGCGGCTGCTGAGCAACTTCGATGACCTGATGCTGACCGACGCGCAGCGTGCCATCGCCAACCGCTTCGCCGATCCGCTGATGCGCGAGCTTGTCGTGGATGCCTGCAACGAACCAACCCTGCGCCACGACATCTACGTCCGCGGCACGCGCCGGCTTTCGACGGGCGCGCGCGACGCGGCACTGGAGGCCGTGACGCTGGCGCTGCCGATGCCGCCGGAGGAGATGGTCTACGCGGTCAACGTGCCAGCCGGGCGCGCCTCGCTCAGCGAAGCCTATTACCACCCCATGATCGAGCATCTTGCGGAGAGGCCCTGCACCGTGGGCGAGTTGCTCTCCCTGCCGGCGCTGGCCGGCCATGCGCGCAACCCGGCGGAGGTGGTGGGCATGCTGGTCGGGTCCGGCCAGGCCCTGGTGCTGGCGCGGCCCGGCGCGCCGATGAACAACGTCTCGCGCCACCTCAACGCCCTCACCCGGGCCCGCGAACTGAAGCCCGATACGATGCGCCGGGTCAGCGCGATGGCGTGCCCGGCGCTGGCTGGCGGCCTGCCGACGGCGCTCGCACATTTCTACGTCGCCGAGCGCTTCGCCGCGGCTGGCGGCATCGACGCAACAGACTTCGACACCGAAATCTGGGCCCGCCAACTCGCTCCCGCGGACACACCGGCTGAGGACATCGCGGCGCTCGCGAAGCAAATGGCCGACGAGGTGCGCCGGCGCGGCAAGATATGGCGCTGGCTGGGCATCGCCTGAACGGCGGCGCGAGGTTACGGCTGACACCGGCCCGGGTCGCTGCTATTCCTTGAAGCCGATCCTTGGAGCCGAATTTAATGAGTGGGGAATGCACCATGGCGAAGCTTTCCGTCGCCCTCGCCGCAGCTGCCTTGGTCGGTCTGACCGCGGCCGCGCAGGCACAAACCAATCCAACCGCGAACCAGATCATCAAGGCCCTGCAGCCGACCGGAACCATCTCCGGCACGACGCGCGGCATCCGCCCCGTCGGCGCGCCGCCGCCGGCTCCGGCGCCGATCGCGGCTGTCCCGGCCGCCCTGCCGGCCACGGCGGCGCCGGGCGTGAGCGTGGCCCCTCAGCCCGCCAGCACACCGGCTCCGGCACCTGCCCCAACCCAGCCTGCCCCGACCCAGGCGGCTAAGCCGCCATCGGTCAACCTGTCGGTGGAGTTCGCCAATGGCTCCGCAGCGCTGACGCCGGCGGCGCGGCGTACACTCGACCAGCTCGGCAAGGCGCTGACCTCGGCCGAGCTCAGCAACTACCGTTTCCGCATCGCCGGCCACACGGACACGGTGGGCACGCACGCCTTCAACCGCACGCTCTCGCAACGGCGGGCGGACACCGTGGCGCGTTACCTCGAGAGCAAGTTCTCCATCCCCGCCGCGCGGCTGGAGGCGATCGGCCGCGGCGAGCAGGGCCTGCTGGTGCCGACGCCACCCCAGACGCCGGAGCCGCGCAACCGCCGCGTGCAGATCACCAACCTCGGGACCTGAAAGGCGAGCCGCCCGGACGGAACCGTCCGGGCGGACAGCGTGCGCAGCCCTGCGGGCGGTGCGCGCGTCACTGCGCCGCGGTGCGCACCAGGATGGCGCGCACCGACACGTGCACGCCCCTGGCCTCGGCAGCCTGGATCGCCGGCCCCAGGGCCGCGAGATAGGCCGCGAGCGTGTCCGTTGCCGGGCGGGGCGCGGTGAACAGCGGCGCCGACGACGCAATGGCGAGGATCATGTCGGTTCCATAGGGCGGCGCCACCGTCCAGCCGATCGTGGACGCACTGCAGTTGCAAAACGCCGGATCGCCGATCGTGACCGTCGCCCCCGCCGGCAGCACCTTCGCTGCTGCCGACGCCGCGTCCACCGGAACGTGCTGCACCGTCCCGTCCGGCGACGTGATGTCGAACATCTTCGCATCCGCCGAGGGCTGCAGGTGCGCGAGGCT
The DNA here is from genome assembly GCA_028869995.1 of Rhodospirillales bacterium. Classification (GTDB taxonomy): domain Bacteria; phylum Pseudomonadota; class Alphaproteobacteria; order Acetobacterales; family Acetobacteraceae; genus JAJXXT01. Next base: position 11,211 of record JAGWQN010000150.1, on the reverse strand, counting down.
GCCGTCATTGGCGATGTAGTCCACGAGCAGGTAGCTCGGATAATCCGGCAGCCTCAGTTGCGGAACGACGTGCGCGTCCTTGAGCAAACGGCCGGAAGCGCCGGCAAGCGAGAGGCCGAGCGCCGGCGCGGTGCCGAAGGCGGGAACCGCTGGGTGCACGGCGTCGAGCACCGGGCAGTACGGACCGGAGAACGTATCGATCCCGAGCGTCGCCTGCGATGCGCCGGCGCGCGCCAGCGCCTGGCGCAGGGCTGAACGCTGCGCCTCGCCGAGCAACCCTGCGACCCGCACGCCACCATCAGACGCAACCGAGCCATCGAGCATGGCGCACGGGACCGGCCCCAGCGCCGCCGCGATGCGACGGGTCAGAGCCGCGGTATCGAGCGGCGGTGCCGCCGCCGGTGCGGGGGCCGGGGCCGGGGCGGATGCCGGCGCGGGGACTGCGGCAGGTGCCGGCGTTGGCGCCGTTGCCGGAGCCGGTTGCGGCGCCGCCGGTTGGGGCACTGCGGGTTGGGGCACTGCGGGTTGGGGAACGGAGGCGGATGGCGGGGTGGCGCCGGGCGCCGGGGCCGGCACGCGCGACGGCTGCGGCGCAGGGGCGGTGGCCGGAGCGGAGGCAGGCACGGGCTTGGGCGCGGGCGCGCGCGTGCTGGTGCCAAGCAGGAAATAGCCGCCCGCCGCGGCCGCCACGACCACCGCCGCGATACCGCCGAGCAGCAGTGCCCGGCCGCCCTTGTTTGGTTTCGGGTCGGCAACGGGTGGCGGCGCCGGCGCCGCGGCTGGAGGTGGGACCGGCGCGTTGCCCAGCGCGATCCCGGCACCACCGCTCATCACCAGCGTCGCCTCGGCGACATCGCCCGCGGCGCTGGCGGCCGCCGGGGCCGGTTCGTCGCCGCCCTCCATCGCCTGGCGCAATGCGGCCGCAAAGGCGGCGGCGGTGGGGAAGCGCGCATCCGGGCGCCTGGCCATCGCGCGTGCCACCACCGCGTCGAACGCATGCGGCGCCGTCACCGATAGATCCGACGGGCGCGGCGGATCCGTGTTCAGCACCTTGTGCATGATCGCGGTCATGCTGCCGTCGAACGGCCGCTCGCCGGTCAGCATCTGGTAGAGAACGACGCCTGCGGAATAGATATCCGTGCGCAGATCGACCGTCTGGCCCATGAACTGCTCGGGCGACATGTAGGCGGGCGTGCCCATGATCGTGCCCGCCTGCGTCATGCTGCTGCTCTCGATGCGGGCAATGCCGAAATCGGCGATCTTCACCGTGCCATCGCGCGTCAGCATGATGTTGGCCGGCTTGATGTCGCGGTGCACCACGCCGCGTTCGTGGCTGTAGGCGAGGCCGCCGAGCAGCCCCTCCATCACCCGCACGATCTCCCTCGGCGGCAGGCGCTCGTTGGCGTCGAGCACCGCCTTGAGCGTGCGCCCATCGACGAACTCCATCACGATGTAGGCGAGGCTGTCGGTCTCGCCGTAGTCGAAGATGCCGACGATGTTGGGGTGCGCGAGCCGGCCCGCGGCCTGCGCCTCGCGCTTGAAGCGCGTGAACTCCTCCATCGCCTCCGCGTCGTTGGGGTCGGGCCGCGTCGCGGTCTTGATGGCCACGCGGCGGTCGATCACCGGATCGAGGGCATCGTAAACGGTGCCCATCGCTCCTTTGCCGAGGATGCCGCGGATTTCGTACTTGCCGAGCTTCTCGCCTGCCACGCCGTGCGTTCCCGTCTTGCGACGGCGACTATAGCGGCGCGCGGTGGCGGGCGGGAGATGCGGAAGCGGTCGTGCCCATGCGCTCGCCGCCGCCATCACCGATCAGCGCAAACGGCGCCCAGAAAAACGGGTGCGAAAGCTCCGCCGGCAGCGCCTTCCCCGCGCCATCGATCATCGCCAATTCCGCCGCGCGCAGCGCGCCACCGAGCCCGGCCGAGGGCTTCGCGGCGTAACGCGCGAGCGTGTCGGCGACCAGGTAGGCCGCGGTCTGGTCGTTCACCGACCAGTGCGTGACGACCAGCGCCCGGGCTCCGGCGTAGAAGAAGGCGCGCGCCAGGCCCGACAGGGCTTCACCCGCCTGCCCTCCGGAGGGCCCGCCGGTGTTGCAGGCCGAGAGGATCACCGCGTTGGCGTCGAGATGCAGCCCCATCACCGCGGAGGCGGTCAGCAGCGCACCCGCGGCACTCCGCGCCCCCGCCGGCGCCGAGGTCACGATCGCCGGTTCGTTCTGGCAGGCGAGGTCCGTGGGCAGCAGCGCATGGGTGGCGAAGTGGAGGATGCGGTAGCGGCTGAGCGGCAGCTTCTCGACCGCCGCGGCGGTGAAGGCGGGACCGAGGAGCTCGTCGCTGCTGCTGGCACCCAGTAATTCGCGCGCCGCCGTCAGCTCGCGGGTGGCATAGGGCAGCAGCGGCAGGCCCGCGAAGAGCTGCGCGCTATCGCCGCACCGCGCGCCGAAGCTGGCCTGGGCCTGCGCCAATGTCACCGGCTGGAAATCGCCGAACCCGAACCAGGGTCTGGTCGCGCGCGACGTACCGGCGACCCGGCGCAGAGAGACGAAATTCGCCGCGGCCGGCACGTGCGCCACCGTCATCTCCCGGATCAGCCAGGGCGCGGCACCGAGGTCGCCGGGCTTGCCGGGCGCGGTCAGGAGCAGTGCGAAGGGCAGCGACAGCAGTGGTCCGCTCGGCGCGACGACGAGGCGGCGCGTGCCGGCAAAGGCCTTGCCGAAGCCACCAAACACGTCCTGGTAGAGGGCGTGCGCGTCGGCCACGTCGAAGGGCGGCGGCAGGGCACCCGCGCCCTCGATGCTGGCGCGGATGTGCTGCACCAGCCCGGCCATGCGCGGCTCGCCGCCCGGGATGCGTGCCACGTGGATGGTGCCGTCGCGCAGCAGGAACGACCAGCCGTGGCTCGGGCCGAGCTCGGTATCGACGAAGGCCTCGCCCGGCTGCAGGGCGGCGAAGACCTGTTTCGCGCTGGCCACCTGTTGCACCAGCTGACCATAGTTCGGCGCCGCCGCCTGCAACGCCGCATCGGCGTTGGCCAGCGCCGTACGCGCCTGCGCGATGCGCGACTCGAGCGCGGCCTGGGCGGCGGCCTCGCCCGTGATCTGCTGCATGCGGTCACGCTCGCGGTAGAGCCGGCCCAGCGCCTGCGCCGCGTCCTGCCGCGCGCGGATCGCGGCACCGACCTTGGGATTGTGCGCGTTCGCCGCCAGCCGCGCCGTCGCCTGCGCGATTTCGGTGCTGGTCACCGTGCCCTGCGCGAGCTGGCTCGCCGCGAACATCTCGGCGAGAAGATCCTGGGCCTTGGGGCCGTGCGCGCCGGCCGCATAGGCGTCGAGGCACGGGTCGATCAGCGTCGCGCTGGTGCCGAGCTTGAGAGCGCGCAGCAGCCCGATGGCGCGATGGCAGAGGCCGAGCGCGGCATCGGGCTGGCCGGCGGCGACCAGCTGGCCCGCGCGCAGCAGCTCGGTCTCCGCGACCGGCCGGCTGTCGGGTATCGCGCGGGCGAAGTCCGCCGCCGCCGCGCCGAACGTGCTTGCCGCCGGGCCGTGCAGGCCGGCGGCGCTGAGATCGGCCGCGGAGGTGCGCGCCAGCCTCGCCATCAGGACCGGCTGAGTGACGCCGTTGGCCGTCGCCAGTGTCTGGGCGGCGCGCAGGGCGGTGAGCGCCTCCTGGTCCTGGCCGAGCCGGCGCAGCACGATCGATTCGTAGCGTCGTACCTCAATGAGCCCGAGCAGGCTGTTGCGGGTGGTGATGCTCGTCAGAAGGTCACGATTGGGCAGCAGCTGTCCGAGGTTGGCACCCGGTCCGGCGAAGACCGAGCCAGCGGCGTCGGGAGCGGGTCTGGCTTCGAGCACCCCGGCGGGCAGCAACTGAGTGTAGTCCTTGGCGGCCAGGCGCAGCCGCTGCAGCGCGATGCTGAACTGGCCTTGGTTGAGCGCATGCAGCGCCTCGTAGTGGTTGAGCCGTGCAATCGTCGTGGGATCGGAAGCGCGCGGCGCGAGCGCAGCGGCCTGCGCGAACAGCAGGTCCGCCTCCGCATAGTGACCCTGATCCGAAACCTGCAAGGCGAGGTTCATGATGGTGAGGGCGGTGTCCGGGTTGTGCGGCCCCAGCGCCTTGCGCTGCAGCGCCAGCGCCGCGCGATAGGCCGCCTCGGCGCCGGCGAAGTTCTCCGCCGCATTGGCCTCCGCCGCGACGGTCATCAGCTGGTCGTATTGGCCGACATCGCCGGAGCTGAAGGCCTGTGCCGCGAGGCGGCTGGCAAGAAGCTGGTCCGCGCCCGACGTGACCGCGGCACTCGCCGCCGCCGGGCTGATGCGCCCGGCCATCACGCCCATCGCGCGTTCCATCACCGGCAGCGCCGGCAGCACGCCGTCGCCGAACCAGCCCTGCCCGCCGATCGAGGCGACGACGGCCACGTGCGGCCAGCCGCCGACCCGCTGCGTGCACTGCAGCAGCTCCGCCGGTGAACCGTCGAGGATCGTCGTCGCCTGCGGCGGCTGGCAGCGGTAGCGGCTCTCCAGCGCCGAACGCCAGCTGCCGCCCGCGGCGAGCGCCGGCAGGGCGGTAGGGCTCGCCGCTCCGGCCGGGGAGACACGGGCGCTGGGCTGCTGCCAGGTCCCGCAATAGACCGAGCCGTCCCCGCCGCTGCGCAACAGCGTGCAGGCCTCGTTCGCGGTGTTGTCGCCGAGCGGGAGCCCGCCGGCATGCCCGCCCGGCAACGAGGCGCCCGCGACATAGGCCGATGGCGGCGGCTTCGCACAGCCGGCCAGGACGATGAGCAGCGCCAGCGCGACCAGGGGAAGGCGCATCTCAGTAATCCTTCCGCGCAATGCCCGGCAACAGGATCTCGATGCCGTTGTCCGCCGGCGGGGCCACCGACAGCATGAGGCCGTTCAAGGGGTTCGAGGGGATGACGAGAGCGATCGGCAAGACCACGCAGGAGACCGACTGGATCAGGCAATTGTTGAGCGTGTAATGGCCATTCTGCGCCGGCACGATCTTTGAGTTTTGCGCCGCCGAGATGCCCGTGAGCGAGCCGACAGAGCCCGTGAGTGTCGCGCTGCCGACACCGCCGATCACGGTCAGCCCGGCGACATTGAGCGTGCCGGTGGCGGTGGCGGCGGCGCCCTGCAGGCCGAGGATGAGGTCGAGCGCGGGCCCCTGAAGGCCGGCGAGCGAGATCGTGCCGCCGGTCTGCGGCAGCTGCAGCCGCAGCGTTGCCACCGAGGCCCCGTCCGGCGAGACGGTGGTCTGGCCGATTTGCTGGATCAGGGCATTCGCGCCGCTGACACTGAGATAGCTGCCCGGGTCGGTGGGTGCCGGACCGGTCTGCTGGGCGACCGGCAGGCCGTTGGTCGCGATGTTGCCGACGATCGTGATCTGGCCCACCGCGCTGATGGCAATGTCGCCGGCGACGATCGGCCCCTGGAGGACCAGCGGCTGGTTGTCGCCCAGCGCGAGCGTGCTGCCGGACATGACGAAGGGCCCGAGGGTGCCGACGTCATCGCCGGTGCCGAAATTGGCGAGCGCCGTCGCCGAGCCGGTGATTCTGCCGGCCGCCAGCGCTCCGGAGACATGCTGCAGCGTGCTCGTGCTGTCGAGGCTCCAGGTGTTGGCGACGGTGAGGTCACCGGCCACGAGGACCGGCTGCGTCTCATGGAGGTAGAAATTGCCGACGTCCACCGGGCCCGCGACGGTGAGGGGTGCGCCATCGGCGAGCAGAAACGGCTGGCCGGGGGCCGCGATCGTGCCGAGCGTGCCGATCCGGTTGGCGGTCTGCGCCAGGTCGATCTCGCCGCTTGCGACCGTCGCCGACAAGGCGGAATCGCCCGTGATGGAGCCGAGCGCGGTCTCGACCACGGCGGTGGTGAGGCCCGGCGTGCTCGAGCTGAGGGCAACGCCCGGCGCCGCGATCGCGCCGTTGAGGACGATCGCCGGCACGTTGGCGCCGACGATCCCACGGCCCGCCGCAAGGGAGACCACGCCGCCGGCGGTGAGCGGTGCGTCGACGCCGATCGCGGTGCCGGTGGCGCTGTCCGTGATCGTGAGATCGCCGCCAGCCGCCATCGGGCTGGTCAGCGCGAGCGGCGTCGTGTCGGCGACGAGGAACGATCCGGTGGTCGCGTGCCCGGCGACGCTGCTGATGCGGTTGCCCGTGCCGGCGAGCGCGATGCCGCCGCTGGCGGCTGCCGCGGTGACGGCGATGGCGCCGTTCGGCCCCTCGAGAACGCCCGAGGACGATTGGACGATCGCGGCGCCCGGGATGCCCGCCGCGGTACTCGCGAGCGCGATGGCCGACCCGATGAGGGTGCCGTCGAGGGCGATCGGCACCCCGCTTCCGGCGGTGTCGGTCAGCACGATGTTTCCGGTGCCGGCGGAGAGCGTGCCGGTTTGCATGAGCGGCGCGGCGTCGGTGATCGCGATGCCCCCGGGCGCGGAGAGCCCGGTGACCGCATCGATCGAGTTTTGGCCGAGGCTCAAGGACAGGCCGGCACCGCCGATGCCACCCGAGCTGGTCAGCACCGCCGCGCGCACCGCGCCGCCGCTCGCCTCGCTGAACCCGTTCGCGGCCGTGACATCCAGCGTGCCGGCGCCGGCGCCGAGCGTCCCGCTGACCACGACCGGGCCCGCATGGGCCACCAGCGTGGCGCCGTTGGCGCCGGTCAAGGCGCCGGAGACGCGCACGCCCGCGGGGTCGATGATCGTTGCGGTGTTGGCGACGAGCCCGGCCACCGTCAGGGCCGCCGTATCGCTGATCAGCACGTCGCCGCTCGACACCAGCGGCGCGCCGAGCGTGTCGATCGAGCTGTTTTGGATGGTGAGGTTCCCGAGCGGTCCCGCGCCCAGCAGGGTGCCGGCGGCGATGGTCGGGCTGCCCGCGAGCTCGGTGAAGCTCAGGCCCGCGAGGGAGAGCGTGCCGGGGGTCAGCAGCGAGCCCGAGAGCAGCACATTGCCGGACGGAGCTTGGAGTGCCAGCGCGCTGGCGGCGGCGATCGTGCCGGTGACGTTCAGCGCCGTTCCGGTGGCGAAGTCCGTCACCGCCACGTGCGCCGCCGTCAGGCTGGCGGGGATCGCCAGAGGCGCCTGATCCGCGATCGTCAGATCGTATCCCGGCAGCGACAGGGAGCCGAGCACGCCGAAGCTGTTCGCGGGGGCGCCGAGCTGCACGTTACCGCCCAGGCCGCCGGTGCTTTGCAGCGTGCTGGCAAGGATCGCTCCGCCGGCCTGGGTCGCTCCGGCGGTGCTCGTCAGATCCACCACCGCGCCGGCCGAACCCACGGTCCCGGAGAGCTGCAGCGGCCCCGCGGTCGCGTCCAGGCTGACGAGCGACGTCCCGGCCGCCGCCCCACTCACCGAGATGATCGGTGCGGAGAGAGCGAGGCGGGTCCCGCTCACGCTGCCGACGACGGCGAGCGACTGCCCCGAGAGCACGTCGACCCCGCCGCCGGAAGCAAGCTGGCCCAGTGCCGCGATGCTGTTGCCGGCGAGGGCCAGGCTGAGCGAGGCGACACCGGAGGCACTCTGCACCACCCCGGCCCGCACCGTCCCGCCGTTCTCGTTGACCGCGCCGAGCGAACTCACGTCCAGCACGCCGCCCGCTCCCGCATCGACCGGCCCGGCAAGCGACAGCCCGCCCGCGTTCCGCGCGTCCAGCGTGATCCCCGACGCGCTCAGCGGGCCGTCCACCACCAGCGGCTGGCTGTCGACGAGGGCAAAGTTGCCACCGGTCACCGCGAACGTGCCCAGCGCCCCGATCGTGTTGCCCTCGCCCAGCGTCACGCTGCCCGCCGCCGCGCCGACCAGCGTCGGCGCGATCAGCGTCCCGCCCGCCTGCACGATCGCGCCCGCGCTCGCGAGGTCGAGCGTCCCGCCGACATCCACCAGGCCCGACAGCGACAGCGCCTGACCCGGTGCCGTGTCCGCCAGCGTCACCGTCGCCGCCTGCACCGGACCCGCCACCACCAGGGTGGAGCTGCCGACCGCCACGTCCACCGTGCTGCCCGCCGCCGCCACCTTGCCGAGCAGGCCAATCGTGTTGCCGTTGCCCAGCAGCACCGGTCCCGTCGGGCCGAAGGGCAGCGTCAGCGTCGACGCCGAGAGAATGCCGCCCGTCCCCTCCGCAACACCCGACCCGAGCGGATCGAGCGTCATCGCGCCGCCGGCCGCCAGCGTCCCGCCCGGGAGCGTGATCCCCGCCGCCTGCAGCCACACCGACCCGGCCTGCGCCACGCCCCCGATCGCGAGCGCGCCCGTCACCGCCAGCGACAGGCCGCCGCCCGCCGTCACCGCGACGTCGCCCAGCGCGCCGATCGTGTTGCTGCCCGCCACCAGCAACAGGCCGCCCGAGCCGATGCCGCCGCCGCTCGCCAGCGTTCCAGCCATCAGCACACCGCCCGCCTGGGCAATCCCGCCGTTCGGCGCGCTCAGATCCAGCGTGCCGGCAGGCGCCGTCTGCACCGTGCCACCGAGGCTCAGCGCGGTGCCCGTCGCGGTATCGTCCAGCACCACGTTGCCGGACAGCGCCGCCACCACCGATCCGACCGGCAGACCCAGCGCCGCGGTATCGCGCACCACCACGTCGCCCGTCGCGGCCTCCAGCGCGCCGATCGCCGCGATGCTGTTGAGGCCGTCCAGCGTCACACCCTGCCCGATGGTCCCCGTGCTGGTCAGCAGCGGCGTCGCCAGGACCCCCGTCGCGGTGCTCGATACGCCGCCATGGACCGCACCGAGCGACACCGAGGTCGAACCGGCAAGCAGGCCCGACAGCGTCATCGCCGTGCCCGACGCCTCATCCGACAGCACCACCGCACCGCCGTGAACCGGACCCGCGACGCTGAGCGGCGCGCCGTCGTCGAACGTGATCCCTCCCGTCCCGGCATTCAACGAGCCCAGCACCGCGATGGCGTTGGTGGCGCTGCCGAGATGCAGGCTGCCGACCGCGCCCTCGAGCGCCCCGCCGGCGGCGAGCGTAAGCGGCTGGTCGATCACCGCGTTGCCCGTCGTCTGCAGGTCCAGCGTGCCGACGCCGGTGGCATTCACGGTCCCGCCCGCGGTGATGCTGCCGGCGGTCGCGGTCGTGAGGTCGGTGCTGCCCAGCCGCAGCGTCCCCGCCGTGATCGCGCTGAGGTCGCCGGGCGCGATCGCATTGGGCGTCGACGAGGCCAATGCGACCTTGCCGCCATTGCCTGCGGGACCGAGCGCCACCAGCCCGCCGCGCGCGGACAACGACCCGCCGGTCGCGAAGGCGAAGACGTTGTCGGCGATCTCGAGCGTCTGGCCGCCGCCGACCGTGACCGGGCCCGCGACCGTGAGCGCCGACGTGTCCCGCAGCCGCAGGTCACCGCCGGTCACGCTGAGGGTGGAGAGCGTGGCGATCGTGTTCGTCGTGCCCGAGAGATCGGCCGTGCCGCCGATACCGGTGCTGCTGCTGAGGACCGAGGCGATCAGCCTGCCACCGGCGGCATGAATGCCGCCCGCCGCCGTGGAGAGATCGAGCGTGCCGGCAGCGGCATCGGCTGCAAGCGTGCCGCCCACGGTGATGCCGGCAGCACCGCCGTTGGCGACGCGGATGCTGGTGGCCGAGACCAGGCCCGCGATCTGCGGGTCGAGGCTGCCGTCGAGCGTGACCGCGAAGCCTGGCGCCAGGATGTCGCCGACATTCTGGATCGCGTTGGCCGAGTTCCCCAGCGCCACGTCGCCGCCGGCCGTCGGGACCAGCAGCGTGCCGGCCGAGATGACGCCCCCCGAGGCTTCGGTGATCCCGCCATTAGGGGCCGAGAGCGACAGCGTGCCCGGCGTCGAGACACCGGCCTTCAGCGTGATCGCGGCACCGGCGGCCTTGTCGGTGACAATGATGTTGCCAGCCTGCAACGAGCCGGCGACAGCGAGGGGGCTGAGATCGGTGAGGCGCAGGTCGCCGGTGAGCGTGCCGATCGCGCCGAGCGTCGCGAGGGTGTTGGGCGACGCGTCGAGCGTGACGCCGCCCTTGAGGCCGGTCGCGGAGATGAGCTGCGTGGCCACCAGCGTGCCGTTGCTCTGCATCAGCCCGCCGGTGGCGTTGGCGAGCAGCGTGTCGGCCTGGAGCGTCCCGGCGGCCAGCGCGATTGTTCCGGTTCCGGCCTCGATGTCGAGCACCGGGATACCGGCGAGATGGGCGTTTCTCGCCACGCGCACGCCCGTGCCCTGGAGAACCAGGTCGGCTGCGGTGACGGCTGCCAGCGCCGCGGGGTCGATCGAGACCGTGTTCGCCCCGGCCGCTCCGATGCCAAGGATGTCGGCCGCCGGAAAGGCGGCGATCGCCACGGTCCCGCCAGTCGCCACGAGCGAGCCGCCGCCCGCCACCAGGCCGCCGAGCGTGAGGTCGATCGGATCGAGGGGCTGGACCGATACCGGGCCGGCGAGCGTGAGCTTGCCGCTATCGGCGAGTTGCAGGCCGCCACCGGTCACCGCGAGCGAGCCGAGGGCGCCGATCGCGTTGGTGCCCGGCAGGTTCACACCGCCGGCCACGCCGAGGCTGCTCTGCAGCATTGCGGCGGTGATGCCGGCGGTGCCCGCCTGCCTGACACCGCCGCCGGCAGTCGAGACATCGACCACGGCGGCGCCGAGATCGCTGTTGAGCTGGATACCGTCGGAGCCGGCGGAGAGGAGGATCGCGTTGGCTCCGGCGCTGGTGCCGGTGGTGGTGACCGGTGCATCGATGGTGATGCCGCCCACGCTGCCGCCGAGCGCGGACAGCCCGGCGCCGAATTCGATCTCGCCCGTGCCCGTCACCGAGGCGTTGACGCCGATGGAGCCGCCGGCGAGCAGCGTGAAGCCGCCGACCGAACTGGCCTTGAAGTTGAGCGCCGAATCGATGGTGATGTCGCCGCTCGCCGAGAGCGTGACGTTGCCCGACAGCGCCTCGACGGCGGCCGGGTCCACGGAACTGGTCGCGGTGAAGGTCTGGCCGTTCGCGACCGTGTTCGTGCCCGTGCCGACGATATCGAGGTTGCCGGGGTCGAGCAGGATCGAGCCCATGGTTCCGGCGGGCGCCGTGACGTCGGCCGAGCCGGCTAGGCGCAGGCTGCCCCCCGAGATCTCGATCGCTCCGCCCTGGCCACCGGAAGGGCCGCCTCTGGCCCGGGCGTAGCCGGCGAAGTCGGTCAGCCCGGAGGAGAGCAGGGCCACGCGCCCGCCATCGCCGCTGGCGCTGGCATCGGCGGCCAGCGTG
>JAGWQN010000149.1 GCA_028869995.1 Rhodospirillales bacterium | reverse complement strand
TGATCGAGGAAGACCGTGCCTGGCGGGAGTGGATGGCGGCGGCGCAGGCGGGCGACGCGGCAGCCTACCGGCGCCTGCTCACCGCGGTGCTTGGGCCGCTGCGCCGCGCCGCCCGCGCCCGCTGGCCGCGCGCCGAGCCCGCCGACATCGAGGACGCGGTGCAGGAGACGCTGCTGGCGCTGCACAGCTCGCGCCACCTCTACGACCCGGCGCGGCCGTTCCTGCCGTTTCTCCTCGGCATCCTGCGCTTCCGCGGCACCGATGCCATGCGCCGGCGCTGGCGCGAGGCGGGGCGGACGACAAATATCGACGATGTCGATGAAACCTCCGCCGCCCTCGCGACGAACACAGACGAGAGCCTGGCGCTCGACGCCCAACGCGCGCGCGCCATGCTCAAGGATCTGCCGGAAGGACAGCGCAGGGCGATCGAGTTGCTGAAGCTCGGGGAGATGTCGTTGCACGAGGCGGCGCGCGAGACCGGGATGACGGAAGGCGCGCTCAAGGTCGCGACACACCGGGCCTTGCGGGCGTTGCGCCGGCGCATGATGGGAGATGGAGCGTGATGCAGACCGACGAGCTCATCACCCGGCTGGGCGAAGACCTGGTGGCGGTGCGCCGCGCGGCCCCGCCCTGGCGGCGCGCGGCGCTCTGGCTCGCGCCCTCGGCCGCGGCCGGGGCTGCGGTGGCGCTGGGGTTCGGCCTGCGCGCGGACCTCGCCCAGCGCCTCGCCGATCCGCGCTTCGTGCTGGAGACGGGGCTGGCCCTGCTGACCGCCATCGCCGCCGCCTGGGCCGCGTTCTGCGCCGGGCGGCCGGACGAGCCCGCGTGGAAGCTGTGGCTGCCGATGCTGCCGCTGGCGCTCTGGCTCGCAACGCTCGGCCAGCCATGCCTGCTGATCCTGGTGACGCGCGGCCCCGCCGGGCTCGTGGTGACGCAGGACGCGATGTGCCTGCCGGCGATCGCCGCGGGCGGGCTGGTGCCGGCGGTCGCGATCACCGCCCTGCTGCGCCGGGTCACGCCGTTCCGACGTGGCCACGCCTCGTTCTGCGGCGCGCTCGCCGCGGCCGCGCTCGGCGCCTGCGCGCTGCGCTTCTACCACACGCAGGACGCGGCGATCATGGTGCTGATCTGGCAGCTCGGCTCGGTCGCGATCCTCACCGCCGCGGGCAGCTGGATCGGCCGCCATCTTTTGCCGGCCCTGCGTGTAACGTTCCCCGGGGCTGGTGCGTAACCTCCTCGCGAGCCCATTCCGGGCCGCAGAAAAACAGAGGAGGTTTCATGAATCGCAGGACCCTCGCGGCATCGATCGTTGCCGCAGCCATGACCGCCGGCGTGGCAAGCGTGGCGAGCGCCGCGCCGATGATGACGCAGGCGCAGATGATGAAGGTGCAGCAGGCCAACCACGCGCGCGCCATGGCGCAGCACCTGGTCGCCTGCTACGGCGTCGCCGCCGCGGGCAAGAACGACTGCGCCGCCGGCGCGCATTCCTGCGCCGGGCAGTCGACCATCAGCCGCGACCCGAAATCCTTCGTCCTGCTCCCCGCCGGCGACTGCCAGAAGATCGCTGGCGGCTCGCTGACCGCGGGCTGATAGCGTGTCGGGGCAAGGCCCGATCCCCGCCGTCGCGGGGCTCGGGCTGCGCTTCGCCCATCTCGGCGAGGTGATCGCGACCGATGCCGCGATCCCCTTCGTCGAGGTGCATGGCGAAAACCACCTCAGCGGCCCGGCCGGCGTCGCACTCGAGGTGATCCGCCGGGACCGCGCGGTGTCGCTGCACTGCGTCGGCCTTTCGCTCGGCAGCGCGCAGGGCCTGGACGATGCGCATCTGCAACGGCTCGCGGAGCTCGCGCGCCGCGTCGAGCCGGCGCTGGTCTCCGAGCACCTAGCCTGGAACGCGGTCGATCACGCCCATCTCGCGGACCTGCTGCCGCTGCCGCTCAACCGCGAGAGCCTCGATGTCGTCTGCCGCAATGTCGAGCGGATGCAGGAGGCGTTCGGGCGGACGATCCTGGTCGAAAATCCCGCGACCTATGTGCAGTTCCCGCAGTCGGACATCCCCGAAGGCGCGTTCATGGACGAGCTGTGCCGACGCACCGGCTGCGGCATGCTGTGCGATGTCGCCAACATCGTCGTCGCCGCGCACAACCATGGCTGGGACGCGCGCGCGCATCTCGCGAGCTTTCCCGCCTGGGCGATCGGCGAATACCACCTCGCCGGGCACGAGCGCGCCGACGGGCTGCTGATCGACACCCACGACCGCGACATCAGCATTGCGACCTGGGAACTGTTCGACGAAGCGCTGGCGAGCATCGGTCCGCGCCCCGCGCTCGCCGAGCGCGACCGTGCGATCCCGGGCTTCGCGGCGATGCTCACCGAGATGGCGCTGGTGCAGGCGCATCTCGACCGCGCGGAGCAGCGCCGTGCTGCTTGAGTTCCAGCGCGACTTCGCCGCCTTCCTGCTGCGCGCGGCGGCGCCGCCGCCGGCGATCGGGCGCGCGCCGGGCGAGGCGGTTCGTTTCGATGTCTACCGGCATAATTTCACCGGCAACATCGTGGGCGCGCTGAGCGGCGCCTATCCCGGCCTGCACCGCGCGCTGGGCGATGCGCCGTTCGGCGCGCTCGCCGCCGCCTTCGCCGCCGCCAGCCCGCCCGCCGAGGCGGACCTGCACCGCTACGGCGAAGACTTCGCCCGACACGTCGCGCAGGCGATGCCCGAGCCGGTTTGGCTCGCGGATCTCGCGCGGCTGGACTGGGCCTTTTCCTGCGCGCTGCACGCACCGGACGCGCCGGCGCTCAGCCTCGAGGCGCTGGCCGAGGCCCTGCGCACGCGCGACGACACGCAGGACCTCGTGCTGCGCGCGCATCCCTCGCTGCGGCTGCTCACGCTCGCCCACCCGGTGCGCGCGCTGCGCGAGGCGCTGCTCGCCGAGGACGACGCGGCGGCACTCGATGCCATCCGCGACGTCGCCGCCACGGGCGAGCGGCTCGCGGTGCTGCGAGGGACGGCGGGCATGACGGCACTCACGCTCGCGCCCGCGGCGTTGCGTCTCGCGACCGAGCTTGCCGGGGGCGTCGCGCTCGACGCGGCCCTGGCGGAGGAGGCGGACGGCGAAGCCCTGCGCCTGTTTCTCGATCACGGCATGTTCAGCGAAGCGGAGGTCACGTGAAGATCTGGAACCAATTCCGTCTCGGTTGCGAGGCGATCCCCGTCTGGCTCATCGCCATCGCCGCGCGCGTCGGCCTGGCACGGGTGTTCGGCAGCTCCGCCCTCTCGCATCTCGCGAACTGGCAGACGACGCTCTACCTGTTCGACAACACCTTCCACGTGCCGCTGCTGCCACCGCATCTCGCGGCCTACATGGCGGTCGCCATCGAGGTCGGCTCGACGCCGCTGCTGCTGCTCGGCCTGGCCACGCGGCTGACCGCGCTGGTTCTTCTCGGCATGACGCTGGTGATCGAGGTGTTCGTCTTTCCGCAGGCCTGGCCCACGCATATCCAGTGGGCGGTGATGATCCTGGTGCTGCTGCGCTGGGGGCCCGGCCTCTTCTCGCTCGACACGCTGATCGCGCGTGGTTTCGGTTCCAGAACAGGAGATGCTTCATGAGCCCCGCCTTCACCCGCCGCGCGCTGCTCGGCGCCGGCAGCGCGCTCGCCCTCGCCAGCGCCGCGCTCGCCAGTCCTGCGCTCGCCAGTCCTGCAACGCCACAGACCCTGACCTTCGAGCTGCACGCGACGTTCTTCTCGCACGAGGTGCACCTCGCCCGGCCGCTCGACCCGCAGGTCTTCGTGGCCGACCGGGCGGCGAAGGCGGCGGTGGGGCCGCAGCTCATCAAGCATGCCGACGGCGTCCGCCCGGCCTTCATCGCCGGCCCGACCGATGTCGGCGCGCTCAACGCACAGGGCAAGCCGCTCGGCTTCACCGTCGCCGATTGGTTCGCCGCGCGCGGCACGGCGACGATCGTGCCGGACGGCGCGGGCATGCGCGTCACCTGCCACTTCACGCATCTGCGGCCGAACGGCGTCTATTCGCTGTTCGAGAATCATTTCGACCAGAAACCGATCGGCTTCACCCCGCTCGACGGCGCCGGCACGGCGAACAATTTCGTCGCCGACGCCAACGGCGCGGCCACGGTCACGGTGCGCACGCCGGGGCGGATGACGCACGCCAACGGCATCCTCCTCGTCTACCACAGCGACAACCAGAGCCACGGCACGCTGCGCGGCGCCCCCGGGGTGACCGCGCACCACCAGCTCATCGTGCGCATCCCCGGCTGAGCGGGGCCGCGTCAGGCGAGCGGGCGGCCGGGGATCGACCGGGCGCCGTGGCGCGCGTCCCACCGGTCCTGCGCCGCCTGCAGCACGCGCATCGCCGGCAGCGCCGAGGCACCGGTCACCGCCGGCATCCGCCCCGCCCGCACCGCGCGCACGAAATCGTGCGTGACGCGCGCGCAGTTGGTCTGCTCGTCCTCGATCGCGACGTTGCCGTGGGCGGTGCGCAGCGTGCCGGCGAGGATGTCGAAGGCATAGGTGTCGCGGTCGGTCACGATCAGCTCGTCGTAGATACGGTATTGCGCGTGGTAGGAGCCGTGGACCAGCAGCGTCTGGTCCGCCTCGGTCTCGGCGAGCACCGTGCACTCCATCGGCGTGCCGGTCGTGGGATGCAGCGCGCCGAGATGGCTCTGCACCGAGCGCACCGCCGCCCCCTCGAGCATGAACATGCCGAGATCGACGAAGTGGCAGAAATGGTGCCAGAGGATGTTGTCCACCCAGCTGCGCTGGTAGCCGGTGGCGCCGACATTCACGAGGCGCTTGATGAAGAAGCGCCCGGCGATGTGGCGGATGCGCTCCTCGCCGGCGGCGATGCGCGCGCGCAGGGCCTCGCGCTCGGGGCGCATGCGCATCGGGTGGCACAGCCCCCACGGCACGCCCGCCCGCTCGCCGGCGGCGACGACGCGCTCGGCGCCGGCGAGGCTCATCGCGAGCGGGATCTCGAGCAGCAGCGGCTTGCCGGCGGCGAGGCAGGCGATCGCCTGTTGCTCGTGCAGCTCGGAGGGGGTGGCGAGGATCACCGCGTCCACCGCCGGGTCGGCCAGCGCCGCCTCGAGCGAGGTGGTCCAGCCCTGGTAGCCGTAGCGGGCGGCGAAGGCGGCGGCCGGCTCGGCGCGGCGGCCGACCAGCAGGTAGGGGGTGGCATCCACGGCCGCGAGCGCCTCGGTGTGCCAGACGCCCATCATCCCGTAGCCGACCATCGCGATCCTCATGCGCCGCTCCCGCTGCCTGCAAACCGCCGCAGGATAGCCGGGCCCGCGCCTCAGACCACCATCAGCAGCGCCAGCGTGGCGAGGATCGTGGTGTTGGCGAGCATCGCGTAGGGCACCGCGGCGGTAAGCCGGCGCGACCAGGAAGCGCGCGCCACGCCGGCGTAGCCGACGGCGATCAGGGCGGGGGCGTTACCGGCGGCGAAGGCGAGCATCGCGCCGGCGCCGAGCCAGGCGCTGCCCGCGCCCGCCACCGCCGTGAGCGCCATCGCCAGCATGCCGCAGGGCAGCAGGCCGAGCACCAGGCCGAGGCCGAAGCTGCCGGCGCTGCTGGCCGGGTCGAAACGACGGCTGCGGCGCGCCAGCCACGCGCCCCAGGCGTGCTGCCAGCCACCCCCGCCGCGGGCCGACCCGCCGCGCACCGCGCCGACGCGCAAGCGGCGCAGCGCCGCGACCAGGAAGCCCATCGCCGCCACCGCCAGCAGCGGCGCGCGCAGCGGCGCCAGCCATGGCAGGCCGCCGAGCCCGCCCACGAGCGCGCCCAGCGTCGCGTAGGTCAGCGCGCGGCCCATATGATAAGGCAACAGCAGGGCGGCGCGCAGGCGCCGGTGCTGCGCGAGGCAGGTGGCGGGCAGCGCCGCGACCCGCGCGCCGGCCTGGGCGAGCACGAAGGGCCCGCACATCGGCACGCAATGCGGCACGCTGCCGGCCAAACCGGCGATCGCCAGCGCCAGCACCAGGCTCGCGCCCGGCGCGGCCGCGATCGGCTGGCACAGCCGCAGCAGTGCGAGGCTCCCCGGCACCAACGACACCGTCCTTTCCGCCGGCCGCGTCGGCGGCCCGGCACTTGCCCTATGGCACCCCGTCTCGTGCGCCAGATCGGGCGTGGCCATGATCCAGATCAATGAGCACTCTTTCATGCGCGCTTAACTGGCACCCCAGCAAGGGAGGCTGGGATGGGCTCGACATTGAGTGACGTGATCATCGGCGTGCTCGTGGCATGCCTCGGATTGATCGGGCTCTTCGCCGCCGCCGGCGCGCTCGACATCGAAATGTCCATCTTCGGCTGGTCGATGGCCGGCTTCGCCCTGGTCTTCATCCTCGGGCTGATCAAGCGGCACTACGACGAGATCGACGCGGCACGCCACGCGCCGCAAGCGGTGACGATCGAGGGGGTCGCGATCCATGAGTGAGGCTGTCCTCAACCCCCTCGCCGCGCCCTACACGACCGCGGCACCGGCGCGCCACCCCGCCTACAACGAGGACATCGTCCGCAAATTCCTGATCGCCTCGATGTTCTGGGGCGTGGTTGCGTTCCTGGTCGGCTGCTACATCGCCGCCGAGCTGGCCTGGCCGCAGCTCAACATCGCGCCCTGGTTCAATTTCGGCCGGCTGCGCCCGGTGCATACCTCAGCCGCCATCTTCGCCTTCGGCGGCTGCGCCCTGCTGGGCACCTCCTTCTACGTGGTGCAGCGCACCTGCCGCGCGCCGCTCTGGGGCGGCAAGGCGCTCGCCGACTTCGTCTTCTGGGGCTACCAGTTCGTCATCGTCATGGCGGCGCTGAGCTATGTGCTCGGCTTCTCCAAGAGCCGCGAATACGCCGAGCCGCCGTGGCACATCGCGGTGCTGCTGGTGGTGGTCTGGGTCGCCTACCTCGTCGCCTATGTCGGCACGCTGCTCAAGCGCGAGGAACCGCACATCTACGTCGCCAACTGGTTCTACCTCGCCTTCATCGTCACCGTGGCGATGCTGTGGATCACCAACAACCTGACCCTGCCGGTCTCGATCTACAGCTCGCGCAGCTACTCGCTGCTGTCGGGCGCGCAGGACGCGATGGTGCAGTGGTGGTACGGCCACAACGCGGTCGGCTTCTACCTCACCGCGGGCTTCCTCGGGATGATGTACTACTTCATCCCCAAGGCGGCGGACCGGCCGGTCTATTCCTACCGGCTGTCGGTCGTGCATTTCTGGGCGCTGATCTTCATCTACATCTGGGCCGGGCCGCACCACCTCGAATACACCTCGCTGCCGGACTGGACGCAGACGCTCGGCATGGTGTTCTCGATCATGCTGTGGATGCCGTCCTGGGGCGGCATGATCAACGGGCTGATGACGCTGTCGGGGGCGTGGGAGAAGCTGCGCACCGACCCCGGCCTGCGCTTCTCGGTGACGGCGGTGGGCTTCTACGGCATGTCCACCTTCGAGGGGCCGCTGATGTCGATCCGCTCGGTCAACGCGCTCGCCCACTACACCGACTGGGTGATCGGACACGTGCACTCGGGCACGCTCGGCTGGGTCGCCTTCATCGTCTTCGGCTCCTTCTATTACCTGGTGCCGGTGTTGTGGAAGCGTAACGGCCTCTACTCCAAGCGGCTGGTCGCCTGGCACTACTGGATCTCGACGCTGGGCATCGTGCTCTACATCACCTCGATGTGGGTGGCGGGCATCATGGAGGGGCTGATGTGGCGCGCCTACGACGCCATGGGCTTCCTGCAGTATTCCTTCATCCAGACCGTGGTCGCGGTGCACCCGCTCTACGTCGTGCGGCTGACCGGCGGGCTGTTCTTCCTGCTCGGCATGCTGATCATGTGCTTCAACCTCATCATGACGGTGACGAGCCGGTCCACCGCGCGCGCCATCGCGCCGGCGGCAGCCCTCGCCGCGGGAGCGTGAGCGATGCGCCTTCCCATCAGCCAGTCCTTCATCGAGCGCAACGCGATCGTGCTGCTGATCGCCACCCTGATCACGGTGGCGATCGGCGGGCTGGTCGAGGTCGTGCCCCTGTTCACGATCCAGACCACGGTGGTGAAGGTGCCGGGCATCCGGCCCTACTCGCCGCTCGAGCTGCTCGGCCGGCAGATCTACGTGCGCGAGGGCTGCTACCTCTGCCACAGCCAGCAGATCCGCAACCTGCGTGACGAGGTGACGCGCTACGGCCACCCCTCGATCGCGGCGGAGAGCATGTACGACCATCCGTTCCAATGGGGCTCGAAGCGCATCGGGCCGGACCTCGCGCGCGTCGGCGGCAAGTATTCGAACGACTGGATGTACCAGCACCTCAAGGCGCCGCGCTCGCTGGTGCCGGAATCGATCATGCCGGACTTCGCCTTCCTCGCCCGCAACCGGCTCAACACGAAGGAGCTGATCGCGGCGATGCAGACCAACATCGACCTCGGCGTGCCCTACACCAAGGGCGACCTCAAGAACGCCCAGGCCGACCTCGCCGCCCAGGCCGACCCCAACGCGGATCATTCCGGCCTGCTGCTGCGCTACCCGAAGGCGATGGTCGTCCAGGGCCAGGGCGGGCGGGTGACGGAACTCGACGCGCTGGTGGCCTACCTGCAGATCCTCGGGCGGATGGTGGACTTCACCGATCCCGCGGTCGAGCACGCGCTCGCCGCCCAGGGAGGCAAGTGATGAGCGCCGGCACCTGGATCGAGATGCTGATCATCGTGCCCGGCGTGATCCTCTTCAGCGCCATCCTGATCACCACCTACTGGCCCGGACGGCGCGAGGCGATCGAGCGCAACAGCCAGATCCCGTTCCACGACAAGACCTAGGAGGCGCCGGTGCCCACGAAGATCGAAAAGGACGTCTACACCGGCAAGGACACGACCGGACACGAGTGGGACGGGATCAAGGAGCTCGACACGCCGCTGCCGAAATGGTGGATCAATGTCTGGCTCGTCTGCATCGCCTTCGCCGCCGTCTATGTCGTGCTCTACCCCTCGATCCCGCTCGGCACGACCTACTTCAAGGGCGTGCTCGGCTGGAGCTCGACCGGTGCTGTCGCGCAGTCGGTCGCGGCGATGAACGCGCGTCACGCGGCGGACATGAAGCGCATCGGCCAGCTGCCGATCATGCAGGTGACGGCGGACCCCAAGCTCAAGGAAGTGGCGCTGCAGGCCGGGCGCATCGCGTTCGCCGAGAATTGCCAGCCCTGCCATGGCCCGGCCGGCACGGGGCGCGTCGGCTATCCGCCGCTCGACACCAATTTCTGGCTCTGGGGCGGCACGCTGCCCGATATCCAGCGGATCATCATGTACGGCATCCGCAGCGGCGACGCGAAGGCGCACGAGAGCCAGATGCCCGCCTTCGGGCATGATGGCATCCTCAAGCCCGACCAGGTGGTGCTGGTCTCCAACTACGTCGCCACCCTGTTCGGGATCGAGAAGCCGGGGCCGACCACGGCGGCGGGCGAGAAGATCTTCGAGGACAATTGCGCCGCCTGCCACGGCACCAAGGGCCAGGGCAACCAGTCGATCGGCGCGCCGCCGCTCGAAAGCCGCGTGCATCTCTATGGCGACAGCCTCGCCGCGATCGAATACCAGGTGAACACGCCGCGCGCGGGCGTCATGCCGGCCTGGCACACCCGTCTCGACCCGGCCACGATCAACAGCCTCGCGATCTACGTCCACTCGCTGGGTGGCGGCGAATAGGGGGAGTTCGGATGAACGCGATCCAGACCAAGCGGCGCGTCCCCAAGACCGACCAGCCGCCGGCGGGAAAGGCGTCGCTCTACGCCAACCGCGTGCGGGTCTATCCGCGCTCGGTCAAGGGCATGGACCGGCGCGTCAAGTGGACGATCGTCGCCGCGTGCCTCGGCCTCTACTACGCGCTGCCGTGGCTGCGCTGGGATCGCGGGCCGGGCCGGCCGGACCAGGCGATCCTGCTCGACATCGCCCACGAGCGCTTCTTCTTCTTCAACCTCGAATACTGGCCGCAGGACGTCTTCTACCTCGCCGGGCTGCTGGTGCTCGGCGCGGTGAGCCTGTTCCTGGTCACCAGCCTGTTCGGCCGCCTCTGGTGCGGCTACACCTGCCCGCAGACGGTCTGGACCGACCTGTTCATGCAAGTCGAGCGCTGGCTCGAGGGCGACCGCAACGAGCGCATGCGCCGCGACCAGCGGCCCTTCGCCTTCAACGGCCAGGGACTGGACAAGGCCTGGCGGAAGGTGGCGAAGCACGCCATCTGGCTCGGCATCGCGTTCTGGACCGGCGGCGCGTGGATCATGTACTTCGCCGACGCGCCGACCACGGTCGTCCAGTTCTGGTCCGGCACCGCGGCCCTGCCCGTCTACATCTACACCTTCCTGTTCACCGCCACGACCTACGTGCTCGCCGGATGGGCGCGCGAGCAGGTCTGCACCTACATGTGCCCGTGGCCGCGCTTCCAGGCGGCGATGCTCGACGAGCAGACCATCACCG
>JAGWQN010000148.1 GCA_028869995.1 Rhodospirillales bacterium | reverse complement strand
CAGTTCGGCTCGACTGTGCATCGTCAGCCGGGCATTCTTATGCACGTTCATCCGGTCCTCCTGGGAACCTCTGAAGTCTGCAACTCCAGCTTCCCCGGCCAGGACCGGATGGACAACCTATGGAGAGCTCACAGCTAGAGCCTGCCCCAAGCCTGCCAGCCCGGGCCCGCCACCGGCTTCCTGACGGGCCACCACAGAAAACGGGCCCTCAAAGAAAACTGATGGGATCGATGTCCACCTCGATGCGCGCATCGCCGCGAAGCCTGACCGGAGCCAGCCAGGCACGCAGCAGCTTCTGCGGTGCGATGTCGCGGCGCGTCCGCAGCAACAGGCGCCGCCGGTGCCGGCCCCGCAGCAGCGCGAACGGTGCCGGTGCCGGTCCCAGCACCGTGATGCCGGGTCCCCGCGGTGCGGAGCGGCCCAGGATGTTCGCCAGCGCGTCCGCGGCCGCTTCCGTCCCGGCGCTCACGATCAGAGCCGCGAGGCGGCCATAGGGCGGCCAGTGTCCCACCTGGCGCTCGGCCGCCTCGCTGGCCATGAACGCATCGAAATCGCCCGACAGCAGGGCGCGCATGACCCGGTGTTCGGGCTCCCAGGTCTGCAGCAGCACCCGCCCCGGCGCCTCCGCCCGCCCGGCGCGCCCGCCGACCTGGTGCAGCAGCTGGAACGTCCGCTCCGACGAGCGCAGATCGACCCCGCCGAGGCCGAGATCGGCATCGACCACGCCCACCAGCGTCAGGTGCGGAAAGTGCCAGCCCTTGGCCACGATCTGCGTGCCGATGACGAGATCGACCTCACGCGCCGCCACCGCCCGTGCCGCCTCGGCCGCTGCCGCGGGGCCGGCCAGCGTATCGCTCGCCATCACCAGCAGGCGCGCTTGCGGCCAGCGCTCCCGCACCTCCTCGGTGATGCGCTCGATCCCCGGGCCTACCGGTGCCAGCGTGTCCGCCGCGCCACAGGAGGGACAGGCGGCGGGCGGGGGGATGGTGTGGCCGCAATGGTGGCATTGCAGCACGCCGCGCGCGCGGTGCTCGACCAGCCAGGCGGTGCAGTTGGGACAGGCGAAGCGATGGCCGCAATGCCGGCACAAGGTGAGCGGCGCATAGCCCCGGCGGTTGAGGAACAGCATCGCCTGCTCCTGCCTCGCGAGGGTCGCGGACACCGCTTCGACCAGCGGTGGCGCCAGGAACCGGCCGCGTTGCGGCGGCGTCGCGCGCAGGTCGATCGCGCCGACCGTGGGCATCGCGGCGCCGCCGTGGCGCGCCGGCAGCGAGACCCGCCGGTAGCGCCCGGTCTGGACGTTGTGCATCGTCTCCAGGCTCGGCGTGGCGGAGACCAGCACCGCCGGCGCGCCGCACAGCCGCGCGCGCACGATCGCCATGTCGCGCGCGTGGTAGATGACGCCCTCCTCCTGCTTGAAGGCGGTCTCGTGTTCCTCGTCGACGACGACGAGGCCCAGCTCGGGAAACGGCAGGAACAGCGCCGAGCGGGCCCCGATCACGACCGGCGCCTCTCCCCGCTCCACCCGCCGCCAGGTCTCGCGTCGCCGCCTGGCGCCCAGCTCCGAGTGCCAGATCGCCGGCGCCACGCCGAAGCGCCGCTCGAAGCGCTCGAGCCACTGCGCCGAGAGCGCGATCTCCGGCAGCAGCACCAGCGCCTGTCGCTCGCGCCGCAGTGCCGCCGCGATCGCCTCGAAATAGACCTCGGTCTTGCCCGATCCCGTCACGCCGTCGAGCAGGGTCACGGCAAAACCCTCGCCGGTCAGCGACTCCGCCGCCGCGCGCTGCACCGGGGAGAGAACCGGTCCGGGGTGCTCCGGGTCCGGCAGCTTCGGCGCGGGCGGCGGCAGGTCCACCGGCAACAGCACGCCCGCCGCAGCCAGGCCGCGGATCACCGCGGCGGAGGCGACCGCAGCGAGTTCGCGCGCCGGAAGCGGCCCGGCGGCCAGCGCCGCCAGCACCTTGGCGCGCGCCGCGCTCGGCTTCGCGGTGGCCTGCCCGAGCGCCCAGCCTCGTACCGGCGGCTCCGGCTCGAGCACGAAGGGGCGCAGGGCCATCGCCAGGACCTCGCCCGCGGGCGCCAGCGTGTAGCCGGCGATCCAATCCACCAGCCGCCGCAGGTCGGCGCGCATGCCGGGCCAGGCCAGGATCTCGGCCACCCGCCGCAGCCGGTGCGACGGCAGGTCGGCGTCCGGCTGCGTGTCCCACACCACGCCGACGACCTTGCGGCTCCCCAGTGGCACGACGACCAGCGTGCCCGGAGGGGCCGGTGCGTCGTCGGCCAGGGCGTAGTCGAGCGGCCCGGCGAACGGGAGGGGCAGCATGACACTCACGCGGCGCGGGGACATGCGCTATCGTCTGCCGCAACCCCGCCTCATCAGGAAGAGCGCATGAAATTCTTCGTCGATACCGCCGACACCCGGGAGATCGCCGAGCTCGCCGCGACCGGCCTGCTCGATGGCGTCACCACCAACCCGTCCCTCATCGCCAAGTCGGGCCGGCGGATCCAGGACGTCATCGCCGAGATCTGTGCCGTCGTCGCCGGCCCGGTCAGCGCCGAGGTTGCCGCCACGGATTATGACGGCATGATCCGCGAGGCGCGGGTACTGCGCGCCATTGCGCATAACGTCACGGTCAAGCTGCCGCTCACGCCGGCGGGCCTGCGCGCCTGCCGGACGCTCTCGGACGAGGGCGTGATGACCAATGTGACGCTGTGCTTTTCCGCCGGCCAGGCGCTGCTCGCCGCCAAGGCCGGGGCGACCTTCATTTCCCCCTTCGTCGGCCGGCTCGACGACATCGGCCATGACGGCATGGCGCTGATCGCCGATATCGTGACGATCTATCGCAACTACCCGTCGATCCGGACCGAGGTGCTGGTGGCTTCCGTCCGCGGACCGCTGCACGTGGTGGCCGCGGCCAAGCTCGGCGCCCATGTCGCAACCCTGCCGCCGGCGGTGCTGCGCTCGCTCTACCAGCATCCGCTGACCGACAAGGGTCTTGCCACGTTCCTCGCCGACTGGGCGAAGACCGGGCAGACCATTGGCTGACGGCGGCTGGCGCGGAGACGCAACCCTTGCCTGAGGCGCCGCCACTCCCGCAGGACGAAGCCGCGGAATCGGTTGCGGCCTACCTGCGCGCCCATCCCGGCTTTCTCGCCGCCCGGCCGGCCCTCTACGCGGCGCTGACCCCGCCGCTGCGCCGCCATGGCGAGGGCGTCGCCGACCACCTCGCGGCCATGGTTGCCGCCGCGCGTCACGACGCGGCGAGCGTGGTCGCCGCCGGCCGCGCGAGCGCCGCCCTGGCCGCGCGGGTGCAGGAGGCGGTTCTGGCGCTGTTCAACGCGGCCTCGGTCCCCGCCTGCGTCTCGGAGGTCTTCCCACCCTTGCTGGGCGTGGACGCCGCCTCGCTCTGTGTCGAGCAACAGCTTGCGGGCACGCGTTGCCTCGCCCCAGGTGAGGTCGAGCGCCGTCTCGGCGGGCGGAGCGTGGCGATCGGCGCGGCCTGCGGCGATCCCACCGTCCATGGCGAGGCCGCGCCGCTCGCCTTTCACGATGCCTTGGTGCTGGTGCCGGGGCTGGCGGCGCCGGCGATGCTGGCACTCGCCACCCGTCATGCCGACCTGCTCGCCGCCTCGCACGTTGCCGGTGTGCTTGGCTTCCTCGGCCGCGCCGTTGCCGCCGCATGGCTGGCCTGACGGGGCGGGCATGAGGGAGCTCGAGGAGTGGCTGAGCTGGATGCGCGCGGAACGCCGGGCCGCGCCGGGAACGATCGCGTCCTATACGGAATCGGTCGCGGGGTTTCTTCGCTTCATGGCCGGCCATCTCGGGGCCGAACCCGATCGCGCGGCGCTCGCGGCGCTGACGGCGGCTGATTTCCGCGCCTGGCTCGCCCATGCGGCGGCTTCGGGCCGGGGGAATGCCACGCGCGCGCGCCAGCTCGCCGCGGTGCGCGGGTTCTTCCGCCACCTCGCCCGACGGCACGGCTTCGCCAACGAGCAGCTCCGCCTGGTCGCCACGCCGCGGGCGAAGAAGCCGCTGCCCCGGGCCCTGACGCCGCCCGATGCCGCGGCCGCGACCGAGGTCGACGCGCTGCGCGACGCCGCGCTGTTCATGCTGCTTTATGGCTGCGGGCTGCGTATTTCCGAGGCGCTGTCGCTCGATGTCCGCGCGGCGGGCGCCGAGGCGCTGCGCGTCACCGGCAAGGGGGGCAAGGAGCGCCTCGTGCCCGTGCTGCCGGCCGTGCGCGCGTCGCTCGCGGCCTGGCTTGCCGTCCATCCGACGCCCGCGCCCGATGCGCCGCTGTTCCTCGGCGCCCGCGGCGGGCGCCTCAACCCCGGCGTCGCGCAGCGCGTGCTCCGCGAGCACCGCCGCCTCGCCGGCCTGCCGGAGCACGCGACGCCGCATGCGCTCCGCCACAGCTTCGCGACGCATCTGCTGGCGGGTGGCGCCGATCTGCGCTCGATCCAGGAACTGCTGGGTCACGCCAGCCTTTCGACCACGCAGCGCTACACCGCCCTCGACGAGGCGGCCCTGCTCGCGGTCTGGGAGAAGACGCACCCGAGAAGCTGAGGCCCGGCATGGGCCCCGCCGTCACCGTCTCGCCGCGAGCATCAACGCCTTCATGTGCGCGACCACGGCCGCGATGCCGTCGGTGATCGCCTGGCCGATCAGGAAGTGGCCGATATTGAGCTCGACGACCTGCGGGATCGCCGCCACCGGGGTCACATTGTCGTAGGTCAGCCCGTGCCCGGCATGCACCTCGAGCCCGAGGGAGGCGGCGAGCCTCGCCCCGTCGCGCAGCCGCTCGAGCTCGCCCGGCCTGCCCTCGGCATAGGCGCCGGTGTGCAGCTCCACCACCGCTGCTCCCACCGCCGCGCTGGCGCGCAGCTGCGCCGGATCCGGATCGACGAACAGCGACACGCGGATGCCCGCGGCGCCCAGCTGGGCGACCATGGGCTGCAGCGACGCTGCCTGCCCGGCAACGTCGAGTCCGCCCTCGGTCGTCACCTCGGCGCGGCGTTCGGGCACGATGCAGCAGGCGCGCGGCCGCGTGGCCAGCGCGATGCGCACCATCTCCGGCGTCGCGGCCATCTCGAGGTTGAGCGGTACGGTGATCCCCGCCTTCATCGCCGCCACATCGGCGTCGCGGATGTGCCGCCGGTCCTCGCGCAGATGGATGGTGATGCCGTCGGCTCCCGCCGCGATCGCGGCCCGCGCGACATCGAGCGGGTCGGGGTGGGCGCCGCCGCGGGCGTTGCGCACGGTGGCGACGTGATCGACGTTGACACCGAGGCGAAGGAGCGAGGGAAGGTGGTTCGTCATGCTCCGATCGTCGCCGTCTTCCGCCGCCGGACAAGGTCCACTGCGAGGTCGAGGGCTGCGACCACGCTGCCCGGATCGGCCACGCCCTTGCCGGCGATGTCGAGCGCGGTGCCATGGTCGGGCGAGGTGCGCACGATCGGCAGGCCGAGCGTCACGTTCACGCCGCCGTGCATGTCGAGTGTCTTGATCGGGGTCAGCACCTGATCGTGGTACATGCCGAGCGCCACGTCGTAGCCGCGGCGCGCCGAGGGCGTGAACATCGTGTCGGCGGGGAACGGGCCGAGCGCCTCGATCCCCTCGGCGCGCAGCACCGCGAGGGCGGGGCGGATGATCCGCTCCTCCTCGTCACCCATGGTGCCGTCCTCGCCCGCATGCGGATTGAGGCCGGCGAAGGCGAGGCGCGGCCGCGCCAACCCCCAGTCCCGCCGCAGTGCCGCGTCCGTGATCCGCGCGGTGCGTAGGATGAGGTCGGCATCGAGCATCGCGATGGCCCGGCGCAGCGCGACGTGGATGGTGATGGGAACGACGCGCAGCGCCGCGCTGGCCAGCATCATCACCGGCATCGCGGTCCCGGTGAGCTGCGCGAGGAACTCGGTATGGCCGGGATGGGCGAATCCCGCGCGCGTGAGAACCGATTTCTGGATCGGATTGGTCACGATCGCGCCCACGTCGCCGGCGAGGGCAAGCCTGGTTGCGGTCTCGATCGAGGCGATCACCGCCGGCGCGTTGGCTGGATCGGGCCGGCCCGGCACGGGCGGTGCGGCCAGCGGCACCGGCAGCACCGGTATGGCGTCGTCGCCCGCCGCCTTGGGGGCGGCGGCCACCTCGCGCACCGGCACGCCACCCAGCACGCGGGGGTCGCCCACGAACAGGAACCGCCTCCCGGCACGCCATGCGGCAACGGCGAGCTCGGGTCCGATGCCCGCCGGCTCGCCCATCGTGAGGGCCGGGAGCGCGGCGCGCATCAGATGTGCAGCGCGCGCCCGCCCACCGCCAGCGCCGCTTCCTTGATCGCTTCGCTGAGCGAGGGATGGGCGTGGCAGGTGCGTGCCACGTCCTCGGCCGAGGCGCCGAACTCGATCGCCGTCACCAGCTCGGCGATGATGGTCCCGGCCTCCGGGCCGACGATGTGGGCGCCGAGCAGCCTGTCGGTCCGCTTGTCCGCCAGCAGCTTCACGAACCCGTCCATGGAGCCCATCGCCCGGGCGCGGCCATTGGCCGTGAAGGGGAACTTCCCGACCGTGTAGGCGACCCCGTCCGCCTTGAGCTGTTCCTCGGTGCGGCCGACCGCGGCTACCTCGGGCCACGTGTAGACGACGCCGGGGATCGCCGCCTCGTTGACGTGCCCGGCCTGGCCGGCGAGGCACTCGGCCAGCGCGACCCCCTCCTCCTCGGCCTTGTGCGCGAGCATCGGGCCGGCGACCACGTCGCCGATCGCATGGATGCCGGGCACATTGGTCGCCCAGTGCGCATCCGTCTTCACCCGCCCGCGCTCGTCGAGCGCAACCCCCACGCTGTCGAGGCCGAGCCCCGCGGTGTAGGCGCGCCGGCCGATCGCCAGCAGGACCACATCGGCGCGCAGCGCCTCGCCCTTGCCTCCCCCCGCCGGCTCGATCGTGAGATCGACGCCCGTCGCGTCCGCCTTGGCCGCCGTGACCTTGGTGCCGAGACGGAACGAAAATCCCTGCTTGGCGAGAATCCGCTCGAAGGTGCGGCTGATCTCGCGATCCATCGTTGGCAGGATGCTGTCGAGGAACTCGATCACCGTCACCTTGGCGCCGAGGCGGGCCCAGACGCTGCCCAGCTCGAGCCCGATCACGCCGCCGCCGATGACGACGAAATGCCCGGGCACGGCGTCGAGTTCCAGCGCGCCGGTCGACGTGACGATGCGCTTTTCGTCCACCTCGACGCCCTTGAGGGGCATGCTCTCGCTGCCGGTGGCGATGACAATATGTTTCGCCTCGTAGACGGTCTCGCCGACCGATACCTTTCCGGGGGCGACGATCCGGCCCTCACCCTTGAGCCAGCTCACCTTGTTCTTGCGGAACAGGAACTCGACGCCCTTGACGTTGGCGCCGACCACCTCGGCCTTGCGCGCCTGCATCCGCGCGAGGTCGAGCTTCACGCCTTCCACCATCACCCCATGCGCCGCGAGATCGTGCGTCGCGGCGGCATAGTTCTCGGAGGAGTGCAGCAGGGCCTTGGAGGGAATGCAGCCGATGTTGAGGCAGGTGCCGCCGAGGGTCGCGCGCTTTTCGACGCAGGCGACCTTCATCCCGAGCTGGGCGGCGCGGATCGCGCAGACATACCCGCCGGGTCCCGCGCCGATGACGATGACATCGAAGGCGTTCGCCGCTGAATTGTCGGTCATGTCAGAGCCCCAGCAGCAGGCGGCGCGGATCCTCGATGCCTTCCTTCACGCGCACGAGGAAGGAAACCGCCTCCTTCCCGTCGACGATCCGGTGATCGTAGGACAGGGCGAGGTACATCATCGGGCGGATCTCGACCTTGCCGCCGATCGCCATGGGCCGGTCCTGGATCTTGTGCATGCCCAGGATCGCCGATTGCGGCGGGTTCAGGATGGGGGTGGACATCAGGCTGCCGTAGACGCCGCCATTGGTGACGCTGAACGTGCCGCCGGCGAGTTCCTCGAGCTTGAGCGCGCCGTCGCGGGCGCGGCGGCCGAAATCCGCGATGCGCGCCTCGATGTCGGCGAAGGAGAGTGTCTGCGCGTCGCGCAGCACCGGGACGACCAGGCCGCTCGGCCCGCCCACGGCGATGCCCATGTGCACGAAGTGCTTGTAGACGATGTCATCGCCGTCGATCTCGGCGTTGACGGCCGGGAACTCCGCCAGGGCCGCGCAGCAGGCGCGCACGAAGAAGGACATGAAGCCGAGGCGGACGCCGGTATTCTTCTTCTCGAACGCGTCCTTGTATTCGGCGCGCAGCGCCATCACCGCGCCCATGTCCACCTCGTTGAAGGTGGTGAGCAT
>JAGWQN010000019.1 GCA_028869995.1 Rhodospirillales bacterium | reverse complement strand
TCCCGTCTCTGGATTTTCAAAAACAACACGACGATTTACAACAAAGAGGGTCGTCTTGATCCACAAATCATCTTTAAGATGAGCTAGTTTTTCTGCAACCTTTCGAAGGTGTTGCAAAGGGACGTTGTTTTGCACTCGCAGCATTTCGATTGTGCGAAGGGCGACCACATCTTTGAAGGAATAGAACCGGCTATATGGCAGTCGCGAATTTTCGTCAGCGTAGCTGGGATGGAAAAAATCACTTTTGTCCCAATACCGCAGGCGCGATGCAGTCAGCCCCGTAAGGCGCTGGACCTGCTCCTCGCTGAAGGCTGCGATTAGGCTCCCGATGTCGAGTTCAGGCATCGAATCTCGCCTTGGAACACTTCTTCGCAACGGGGCAAAAGAAGAACATGACGGCCTTATGTATCACTTTCCGGGATGCCTTGGAAGCAGGACGATTCCGCAAATTTATCATACAGGAGGTTGCACGTCTTGCCGGCCTTTGCCGAGCGACGACCGCTGAAATGTTGGACAAAGCCATTGAGGCGGGCGTCAAACTACCCCAATCAGCAGATCGAACCTCCGGTTCACCATCGACCGATGGTTCGCGCGGCAAGCGAACTCGCTGAGATCACGTTCCATGTCTTTCCGTGAGACGTGAACGTGCGTCGAGCCGATCGAATTCCTGAACTGACGCCCGAACCCTGAACGCTGTTCCTGCGCCTCTAAATCACCGCCCGCAACGCGGCGAGGTCGGCCACCACGAAGTGGCAGAGTTCGCGCAGCGCCTCGCTCGGCGCCACCAGGTCGGGCACCATCGCCACCGTCATCCCCGCCGCGTGCGCCGCCCGCACGCCGGGGTGGGAATCCTCGACCGCGAGGCACTGCTCCGGTGCGAAGCCCAAACGTTCCGCCGCCAGCAGGAAGACATCCGGGTGCGGCTTGCCGCGCGCCACCTCGTCGCGTCCGGCGATCGCGGCGAGCCCCGCGCGCAGCCCGGCGCGGGCGAGGTTGGTCTCCGCCGTCTCGCGCCGCGCCGAGGTCGCGACCGCGCAGGCCACGCCCGCGGCCCGGCAATGCGCGAGCAGCTCGGCCGCGCCGGGCTTGGCGGGGATGCCTTGCGCCAGCCGCTCGCCATAGCGGCGCGCGCGCCGGCGGTCGAACTCGGCGAGGGGGAAGTCGGGGCCGAAATGGCGCAGCAGGTTCGCCGTCATCTCCGCCCCCGGCAGGCCGAGCTGGGCGTGGAAAAAGGCCTCGCTGTCCTGAAAGCCCAGCTCCGCCGCGGTCTCGACGCGGGCCGCGACATAGACCTTCTCGGTGTCGATCAGGGTGCCGTCCATGTCGAAGACGATGGCGGGAAAGCGCACCGGCCCGCCCGGCTCAGCCGCGCATCGGCGGGCGCGGCGCCTCGCCGAGGATCGGCGCCAGCGCCGGCTCGATCGCGGCGGCCAGGCGCGCCTGGGCCTGCGCCGTCGGGTGCAGCGGCGGGTCGGGCGGCGTGAGGTGAGGGTCGAGGTAGAGGCTCGCATCGACCACACCGTTACGCTCGAAGATCGATGTCGCATCGACATAGGCAACGCC
Source organism: Rhodospirillales bacterium (assembly GCA_028869995.1). Taxonomy (GTDB): domain Bacteria; phylum Pseudomonadota; class Alphaproteobacteria; order Acetobacterales; family Acetobacteraceae; genus JAJXXT01. The sequence goes on along the minus strand of JAGWQN010000019.1, from coordinate 40,448 downwards.
CCGCCGCCGCCCGCCGGCGAAGCGCCGGGCGAGCCCGGCGTTGATGCGCGTCGTCGTCGCGGTGATCCAGGCGCTGCGGATCGAGGGCAGCACGCTCACCAGCACGATGCCCATCTGCGGCTGGCGGTGCTGGCAAAGCCCGATGATGGTCTCGATCCCGGCGATGGTGTCGCGCGCCCCCCAGTGCGGCGCGCCCATGTTGTTGGCGCCGATCAGCAGCACCGCCGCCCGCGGGCGCATGTGGTCGAGCTCGCCATGCATCAGCCGCCAGATCAGGTGGCTGGTCGCATCGCCGATGAAGCCGAGGTTGATCGCCCCGCGCCCGCCGTAGAAATGGTCCCACACCGGAACGAAGTCGCGCCAGGCCGGCGGCCCGTGCTTCTCGTAGTCCTGGGTGATGCTGTCGCCCAGCATCAGCAGCCGCGGCGGCGCGCGGCGGATCTCGGCCTGCTTGGCCTCGAAGCGCCGCCGCCACCAGGGCGTCGAGAGCCGGTCGATCGGGTCCACCGCGAGCGGCGGCGGCTTCGCCAGGGCAGGGGCCGGCCCAGCCATGGTCGCGGCGAGCGGGGCGGCGAGGGAGGCGGCGAGGAGCCGGCGGCGCTGCATGGTCCCCGCGCTCACGCGAACAGGAACCAGACGGTGAGCAGCGCCCCCGCCACGATCGAATACCAGCCGAACGGGTCGAGGGCGGCGCTGTTCATCGCGCGGTGGAAGTAGCGCATCAGGAACCAGGTGCTGGCCCAGGCGACCAGCCCCGCCACCACGGCCGCCATCGCGGCGATGCCGAAGGCGCCTGGTGCCACCCCCGCGCGCAGCAGCTTGGGCACCTCGAGCGTGGTCGCGCCGAGGATGATCGGGGTCGCGATCAGGAACGAGAAATGCGCCGAATCCTCGTGGTCGATCCCGCGCACCAGCCCGCCCACGATGGTCGCGCCCGAGCGCGACATGCCGGGGATCAGCGCGAGGCACTGCCACAGCCCGATCACCACCGCGTCGGCGACGGACAGCGCCGAGAGCGGCCGCGTCGCGTTCCCGCGCGCGCGCTCGCCGGCCATCAGCATCAGCCCGTTGGCGATGAGGAAGACCGAGGCGACGAGCGGGATCCCAAACAGGTTGCGGAAGAAATGCTCGGCAAGGAACCCGAGGATGACGGCGGGGATGGTGGCGATGACGATCAGCATGAACACGCGCCGGCTCTCGCGGCGGTGGTGCTCGCTGCCCATGCCCAGCAGCCCGCCGGCGATGGCGAGCCAGTCGCGCCAGAAATAGCCCAGCAGCGCCGTCGCGGTGCCGACATGCAGCATCACCAGAAAGGGCAGGAAGGTCGGCGCGTGCTGGTTGATGTGCCACGACAGCAGCGCCGGCAGCGCCACGGCATGGCCGAGGGAGCTGACGGGGAACAGCTCGGTCGCACCCTGGACGATGGCGATGACAAGGGCCTGGATCGCTGACATGGAGCCTCGGAGGATGGAAGAAGGGCAGCGGCTTGCCCGGATTTCCTCCAGGGCGCAACCCGGCGCACCGCCGGTGTGGCCGCGGCCGCCTTGACGCGGCGCCCGCCTGCCGCCCCCATGCGCGCGCATGCCCCGATCGACCCCACCCCCCTCGGCCACGCCCCCAAAGGCCCCACCCCGGCTCCCCGCCCCCTGGGTGCAGGTGGCCGCCCTCGGGCTGGTTCTGTGCACGCCGCTGCTGCTGGTGGGCATGCCGCCGCTCACCGACCTGCCCAACCACATGGTGCGGATGATGCTGCTGGCGGGCCAGCTCGAGGGCAGCGCCTTCGCCCGCCATTTCAGCGTCCACTGGGTGTTCGTGCCCAATCTCGGCATGGACCTGCTGGTGCCGCCGCTGCTTGCCTTCCTCTCCCCCGCGGCGGCGGCCAAGGTGCTGGTGGCCGTGATCGTCGCCGGCTGGGTGGGCGGGCTCGCCCTGCTCGGCCGGGCCCTGCATGCGGGGCCGGGTGGGGCGCGCTGGTCGCCCTGGTTCCTCACCGCCGCCTTCAGCGCCTGGAACGGCGGGCTGCTGCGCGGCTTCATGAATTTCTGCCTCTCGACGATGCTGGCGTTCTGGGCCGCCGGCGCCTGGCTGCTGCTGCGCGAGCGCGCCCGCTCGCCGCGCGCGCTGGCCGGGCTCGCGGTGCTGGCGCTGCCGCTGGGCTTCGTGCTGTTCGTCGCCCACCTGTTCGGCGCCTTCGTCTTCGGCATGGTCCTCGGCGCCGACGCGCTGGTGCGCGCCTGGCGGGCATGGCGCCCGCCGCCGCCAAAAGCCGGGCCGCCACAAGCCGGGCCGCCGCAAGCCAAGCCCTGGCGGGCGCTGCTCGCCGCCCTGCTGCCACCGCTGCCGGCCGGGCTGATGCTCGCCGCGCTCTACGCCGCGACCAAGGTGCTGACCGTCGGCGGGCGGACGCTGCCCGAGCGCCCGGCACTGCTTTGGCATACGCTCGGCTCGGCATGGTATTCCTACCCGGTCCTGCTCGGCACGCTCACCGGCCTGCTGCTCCTGCTGGTCCTGTTGCGGGCCCGGCGTAACGGCGGGGTCGCCGTAGCACCCGCAGGGCTGCTGGTGCTGCTGGTCATGTTCGTGCTCGGGCTGGCGCTGCCCTTCGCCGAGCATGGACTCTACTATGTCAATGTCCGTTTCCAGCTGATGGCGGGCGTCCTCGTCAGCGTCGTTTTCCTGCCCTGGTTTCGTGACCGCCGCGAGGCGCGCGGGACAGCCCTCGTGCTTGGCGCGATGCTGGCGCTGCGCCTCGGTGTCATGCTGATCGCCTGGTCGCGCACCGGCCCCTACCTCGCCGACGTGCGCTGGATCCTCGACCAGATTCCGCCCGGCGCACGGGTCGGCGAGGTGCAGGACGACACGCCGGCGCCGGGGATCAGCCCCTGGGTCGTCGATCTGGCGCTGCCGACCGACTATCATTTCCCGGTCTATATCGCCGCGCTGTCCGATCGTTTCGTACCGGCACTGTTCGACAAGCCCGGACAGCAGCCGCTCGAGGCGGTGCCGGCGGAGGTCGCCACCGAGACGGCGATGGAGACGATCCGCCGCGCCGTGGCCAAGGAGGCGGGGCAGCGGCCGATCGATCCGGCGCTCGGTTATTTCGATATGATGATCGTGACGGGCACGTGGACCGGTGCGCCGCCGACGATGCTGCATGGCCGCCTTGTCCGGGTCGCGCAACGGCCGGGAATCGCACTCTACAAGGTCGTTCCGGCTTCCTGAGCGGCCGGGGCGACGGGTGCAACTGGTTGCCTTCGGGGCGCCGGCCGGTCCAATCTAGCCCGGTCTTACGCACGAAGGAGGAGCGGATGCGGCCGGCGCTCGATTATATTCTCAGGCGGCTCGTGGTGCTCGGCCGGCTGACGGTGCGCTGGCCCGATGGTTCCGTCACCACCTATGCCGGCGAGAAGGGGCCCGAGGCGGTGATGGCCATTGCCGATGCGGCCACGATCCGACGCCTGGTCTTCAATCCGAGCCTGGCGCTGGGCGAGGCCTACATGGACGGGACGGTCACGCCGGTCGATTGCAGCATCTACGAAATTCTCGACGTGCTGATGACCAATCTCGGCTCGCAGACCGCGCGCGTGCCGCTGATCAATCTGCGCGACTGGCTCGGGCGCGTCACCCGCCGCTTCGCGCAGTTCAATCCGGCATCGCGCGCGCGGCGTAACGTGGCCCACCACTACGACCTGAACGGTCGGCTCTACTCGCTCTTCCTCGATCGCGACCGCCAGTATTCGTGCGCGTATTTCCCCAACGGCGACGAGACGCTGGAGGAAGCGCAGATCAAGAAGAAGCGGCATATCGCCGCCAAGCTGCGGCTCGACCGGCCGGACCTCTCGGTGCTCGACATCGGCTGCGGCTGGGGGGGCATGGCGCTCTCGCTGGCGCGCGACTATGGCGCGCGCGTGACCGGCATAACGCTGTCCACCGAGCAGCTTGCCGAGGCGCAGGCGCGGGCCGCTGCCGAAGGGCTCGCGGATCGTGTCTCCTTCGAACTGATGGACTATCGGGCCCTGCACGCCACCTTCGACCGCATCGTCTCGGTGGGCATGTTCGAGCATGTCGGGGTCGGCTTCTACGAGCAGTTCTTCCGCGTGGTGAAGCGCTGCCTCGCGCCGGACGGCGTGGCGCTGATCCACGCCATCGGCCGCTTCGACGGGCCGGCCAGCACCAACCCTTGGCTTGCCAAGTACATTTTCCCCGGGGGCTATTCGCCGTCCCTGTCGGAGGTGCTGCCGGCGGTCGAGCGGGCAGGGCTGCGAACCACCGACATCGAGATCCTGAGGCTGCACTACGCGCTGACGCTGCGCCAGTGGCGGCGACGTTTCGCAGCCAACCGCGACGCGATCCAGGGCCTCTACGACGAGCGGTTCTGCCGCATGTTCGAGTTCTACCTGGTGGGCTCCGAACTCGCCTTCCGCCGCCAGGACCACATGAACTTCCAGCTGCAGCTGGTGCGCGACCAGACGGCGCTGCCGCTTTCGCGCGACTACATCGCGCAGGCCGAGCAGGCAGCCGCGCGACAGGAGATCCGCGCCTGAGCCGTCCCCCCAATCCACGCAATCCACAATCGGGGCGGCGTGCGGACTGGCCCGCACGAGCGTAGGAAAGGGGGATGGTAACGCGCGAGACCGAGTCGTCGCTGCTGGGCCTGTCCCAGCGCCTGCCGCCGACCAACGTGGAGGCGGAGCAGGCGCTGCTGGGCGCGTTGCTGGCGAACAATGGTGCCTATGATCGGGTTTCCGATTTCCTGCGTCCCGAACATTTCGCCGACGCCATCCATGGCCGCATCTACGCTGCCATCGCCGCGCGCGTCGGCCGTGGGCAGATCGCCGACGCGGTCACGCTGAAGGCCGAGTTCGAGCATTCCGGTCACCTCGAGGAGGTCGGCGGCACCGCCTATCTCGCCCAGCTCGTCTCGGCCATGGTCGGCATCATCAACGCCGGCGACTATGGGCGTGCGATCCACGATGCCTGGCTGCGCCGCCAGCTCATCGACATCGGCGAGAACGTCGTCAACGGCGCCTTCGCCTCGGAGCCGGACCAGGACGCCAAGCACCAGATCGAACAGGCCGAATCAGCCCTCTATACCCTCGCCGAGCACGACAGCGAGCGCGGCTTCATCGGCTTCGACCGGGCGCTGGCGCAGGCCGTGGCCGCGGCGGAGCGGGCGCTGCGCAGCTCGGGCGGCATCTCCGGCGTCACCACCGGGCTGCGCGACCTCGACAAGCGGCTGGGCGGCCTGCACAAATCCGACCTCATCATCATGGCCGGGCGACCGGGCATGGGAAAATCCTCGCTGCTGACGACCATCGCCCAGGCCGCCGCGCGCTCCTTTCTCGGCGAGGCCCGCACGGTCGACCCCAGCGCGATGCCCAACCGGTCGGTTGCCATCTTCTCGCTGGAAATGAGCGCCGAACAGGTGGGCAACCGCATCCTCGCCGACGCCGCACGCATTTCCGGCGACCGGATCCGCCGCGGCGACATCGCGCAGCGCGACTTCGATCGTTTCGTTGGCGTCAGCCGCGAGATCAATGCCCTGCCGATCTTCATCGACGATACGCCGGGTATCACGCTCTCGGCGCTGCGCAGCCGCTGCCGGCGCCTGAAGCGGACCGACGGGCTCGCGCTGGTCATGGTCGACTACCTGCAGCTCATGCGCCCCGCCGTCGGGCAGCGCGCGGAAAGCCGGGTGCTGGAAATCAGCATGATCACCCAGGGCCTCAAGGCGCTGGCGAAGGAGCTCGACGTACCGGTGATCGCCGCATCCCAGCTCTCGCGCGCCGTCGAAAGCCGCGACGACAAACGCCCGCAGCTCGCCGACCTGCGTGAATCCGGCTCGATCGAACAGGACGCGGATGTGGTGATGTTCATCTACCGCGACGAATACTACCTCAACATGCGCAAGCCGAAGGCGATCGCCTTCGACAATCCGGCCAAGCACGAGGACGCGCTCGCGCGCTGGCAGGAAAACATGGAGAAGGTGCACAACAAGGCCGAGCTGCTGATCGAGAAGCAGCGCCATGGCCCGACGGGCACGGTCGAGGTCTTCTTCGAGGGCGAGTTCACCCGGTTCGCTGATCTCGATCAGGTCCATGCGGACGAGTTCTGAGCGGCCGACGCACGCCGAGGCAGGGCTCGGCGCGGTCCTTGACGTCGATACCGCGGCCATCGTCGCCAACTGGCGCGAGCTTGCCCGCCGCCACGGTGCTCCCGCCGCGGCGGTGCTCAAGGCCGACGCCTATGGCCACGGTGCCTGCGCCGTTGCCCCGTCCCTGGCCCGTGCCGGGTGCGAGACCTTCTTCGTCGCCCATCTCGGCGAGGCACTGGCCTTGCGCGCGGTGCTGCCCGCGGCACGCATCGCCGTCCTCAACGGGCCGAACGGCCCGCAGATCCCATCCTATCGCGCAGCCGGGATCGTGCCCGTGCTCTCGAGCCCCGGCCAGCTGGCGCTGTGGCGCGAGGCGGGTGGCGGCGCCGCTTTCCTGCACGCCGATACCGGCATGAACCGGCTCGGCTTCGGCGAGGCCGAGATGGCGCACCTCGCCGCCGAGCCGGCCCTGCTCGCTCGCGTCGAGGTGGCGCTGCTGATGACCCATCTCGTCGCCTCCGAGGAACCGGCGGATCCCGCCAACGCCCTGCAGCGCGAGCGCTTCGCCCGGCTCAGAGCCCTGTTCCCGGCCTGGAAGACGAGCCTCGCCAACTCCTCGGGCATCTTTCTCGGTGCCGATTTCGCCTCCGACCTCGCGCGGCCGGGCGCGGCACTCTACGGCATCAACCCGACGCCCGGCCACGCCAATCCGATGCGCCCGGCGGCGACGCTCACCGCGCCCGTGCTGCAGCTGCGCGAGATCCGGCCGGGCGAAAGCGTTGGCTACAACGCGACCTGGCGCGCCGAACGCCCGACGCGCATTGCCACGGTCGGTATCGGCTATGCCGACGGCTGGCCGCGCGTTCTGGGCAACACGGGGCACGCCCTCTTTGACGGCCACGTGCTGCCGCTGGTAGGGCGCGTCTCCATGGATCTCACGACCTACGACGCGACCGACGTGCGCGGCCTCGCCGAGGGCTCCCGCGTCACGCTGCTGGGCGAGGGGGTCGCGGCGGAGACGATCGCCCTCTGGGCCGGCACCAACGCCTATGAGGTGCTGACCCGCATCGGCCCACGGGTCGGCCGATGCCATCGCTGACCGGGCGGCCGCGCTGATGGGCCGCCTGCTCGACGCCGTCGCCGCGCTCGGCCGGGCGGTCATCGCCGCCGCGCGCCAGTGCGGCCGCATTACCCTGTTCGCGGCGGACGGCGTCTCCCAGATCGTCCGCCCGCCCTTCTACCCGCGCATGGTGGCCCGTTCGCTCGCCGAGATCGGCTATTTCTCGCTGCCGGTGGTGGCGCTCACGGCGGTTTTCACCGGCATGGTGCTGGCGCTGCAATCGGCGACCGGCCTCGCGCGCTTCTCCGCCGAGACCCAGATCGCGAGCCTCGTCGTGCTCTCCGTCACGCGCGAGCTCGGCCCGGTGCTGGCGGGGCTGATGGTCGCCGGGCGCGCCGGGGCGGCGATGGCGGCCGAGTTGGGCACCATGCGCGTGACCGACCAGATCGACGCGCTGACCACGCTCTCGACCAACCCGATGAAATACCTGGTCGCGCCGCGCCTGCTTGCGGGCGCCATCGCGCTGCCGCTGCTGGTCGTCGTCGCCGACATCCTCGGCGTGCTCGGCGGCTACATCATTGCGACGCTCAGGCTGGGCTTCAACGGCCATGTCTACCTCGAGAACACGCTCAACTTCGTCGAGACCCAGGACGTCGTCTCAGGCCTGGTGAAGGCCGCCGTGTTCGGCTTCCTGGTGGCGCTGATGGGTTGCTACAACGGCTACAACTCCAAGGGTGGCGCGCAGGGCGTCGGCAGTGCCACGACGGCCGCCGTGGTCTCGGCCTCGGTGCTGATCCTCGCCTTCGACTACGTCCTCACCGAGATCTTCTTCGTGCGATGAGCGGCGCGGCAGACACGACGACGCCGAAGCTGCGCATCCGCGGACTGCGCAAGGCGTTCGGCGCGAAGCAGGTGCTCGACGGCATCGACCTGGACGTGCCGGCCGGCACCTCGCTCGTCGTCATAGGCGGCTCGGGCAGCGGCAAGTCGGTGCTGATCAAATGCGTGCTCGGCCTGATCGAGCCGGACGAGGGCACGATCGAGCTGGACGGCAAGAACCTGCTGGCGATGGATCGCGAAGGGCGCGAGCGGGCGGTCGCGACCATGGGCATGCTGTTCCAGAACGGCGCGCTGTTCGACAGCCTGCCGGTCTGGGAGAACGTCGCCTTCGGCCTGCTGGCCCGCCACCGTGTCGGCCGGCGCGAGGCGCGCGAGCGCGCCGATGCCGTGCTGGCGCAGGTGGGGCTCGCGCCCAGCGTTGGTGATCTCTGGCCCTCGGAGCTTTCGGGCGGGATGCAGAAGCGTGTGGCCCTGGCCCGCGCCATCGCCGCCGCGCCCGACCTGCTGTTCTTCGACGAGCCGACCACGGGGCTCGATCCGATCATGGGCGCGGTGATCGACGGGCTGATCGTCGACGTGGTGAAGCGCCTCGGCAGCACCGCGATTGCGATCACCCATGACATGGCCAGCGCCAGGCGGATCGCTGACTCCGTCGCCATGCTGCACAAGGGCCGCATCGTCTGGCAGGGCGCGCCGGAGACACTGATGGCGAGCGGCAATCCGATTGTCGACCAGTTCACCCATGGCCGCCGCGAGGGGCCGATCACCATGGAGCTAAGGCGATAGCCCGCGCGGTCGCCCGCTTCGTCTGCGCGCAGTGCGGCGCCGTGACCCCGAAATGGGCGGGTCGCTGCGAGACCTGCGGTGCGTGGAACTCGATCGCCGAGGAGGCCTCGGCTCCGGCCGCCGCCGGGGCTGCGCGCGGCGCCGGCAAGGGGCGCAAGCTCGAATTCGTGGCCCTGTCCGGCGAGGCCGAGCCGCCGGCGCGCGCGGCGACCGGCATTGCCGAGCTCGATCGTGTGCTCGGCGGCGGCCTGGTCGGCGGCTCCGCCGTGCTGCTGGGCGGCGACCCTGGCATCGGCAAGTCCACGCTGCTGCTGCAGGCGGCGGCGAGCCTCGCCGAAAGCGGCCGGCGAGCGATCTACATCTCGGGCGAGGAATCGATCGAGCAGGTGCGCCTGCGCGCGCGCCGGCTCGGCCTCGCCACGGCGCCGCTGGAGCTCGCCGCGGCGATCAACCTGCGCGACATCGCAGCCTCGCTGGAGGCGGCCCGCGATGCCGCGTTCGTCGTGATCGACTCGATCCAGACCATGTGGCTCGACACGCTGGAGGCGGCGCCCGGGTCGGTGAGCCAGGTGCGCGCCTCGGCCTTCGAACTGATCCGCCTCGCCAAGTCGCAGGGCTTCGCCGTGGTCCTGGTCGGCCATGTCACCAAGGAGGGCTCGATCGCCGGGCCGCGCGTGCTCGAGCACATGGTGGACGCCGTGCTCTACTTCGAGGGCGATCGCGGCCACCAGTTCCGCATCCTGCGCGGGGTGAAGAACCGCTTCGGCGCCACCGACGAGATCGGGGTGTTCGAGATGACGGAAGCCGGGCTTGCCGAGGTTGCCAACCCCTCGGCCCTGTTCCTCGCCGAGCGGCGGGGCAATGTCTCGGGAAGTGCCGTCTTCGCCGGCGTCGAGGGCACGCGCCCGGTGCTGGTCGAGATCCAGTGCCTGCTTGCGACCAACGCCGGCGGCTCGCCCCGGCGCGCCACGGTGGGGTGGGAATCCTCGCGCCTGTCGATGCTGCTCGCGGTGCTGGAATCGCGCTGCGGGCTGCGGCTGGCGGGCTCGGACGTCTACCTCAACGTCGCCGGCGGGCTGCGCATCGGCGAGCCCGCGGCCGACCTCGCGGTGGCGGCGGCGATCGTCTCGGCGGTGGCCGACCAGCCGACCGATGCGGGGTGCGTCTATTTCGGCGAGGTCGGGCTTTCGGGCGAGGTCCGTCAGGTCGCCCAGGCCGAGGCGCGGCTGAAGGAGGCGCAGAAGCTCGGCTTCTCCGCCGCCTGCCTGCCGCGGAGGGTGGCGCGCGGCAACCGCCAGGCGGCGGCGCCGGAGGGCCTGGCGCTGGCCGAGATCGGCCATCTCGGTGACCTGGTCGCGAGGTTTCTCGCGCGCGCAGGCAAGGTATCCGCATGACGGTCTGGCGACAGCGGGCAAGTGACCGATATAGAAGGTCGGGCCCATCCCCAACCTGGCCCCGGGATCCGTAATCTTGACCTCCGCAGACGCCGTCCTGCTGGCTGTCGTGGCCATCTCCGCGATCGTCGCCTTCATCCGCGGCTTCGTGCGCGAGGTGCTGGGCGTCGCCGCCTGGGCGGCGGCGGCCTACGTGGCCTATGCCAGCTTCCCGGTGGCAAACCCGCTGGTGCGCGGGTGGATCAAGAACCCACAATTCGCCGATCCGGCGACCTATGGCATCGTCTTCGTGCTCGGGCTGATCGTCTTCACGATCGCCACCAACCTGCTCGGGCGGCTTGTGCGTGAGTCGTCCCTCGGCGGGCTCGACCGCACGCTCGGCCTTGCCTACGGCGTGCTGCGCGGGGCACTGATCGCGATCGTTGCCTACATGCTGGCCGGCATGGCGATCCCGCCCGCCGAATGGCCCAAGCCCGTGCGCGCCGCCCGACTGCTGCCGTTGACACACGACGGCGCGGTCTGGCTCGCCAGCATGCTGCCGCAGCGCTTCCGGCCCCAGGTGGCGGGGCTCGACGAGAAGAACGTGCTGCCCTTGCCCAGGCTGCTGACCCCGGCGGTGATCGGCGGCAAGCTCCCGATCCCCGGTATGAACAGCGCGACCTCCGGCCAGCCCGCCGCCGGCGGGTCCGCGTCCGCGCCGGCCGGCGCGAGCCAGACCGGCCAGGCCCCGGCAATCCCGCCGGCCTTCGCCACACCGGCGCCGACGACCGCCCCCAAGCCGTGACGCGGAGGACGCCATGATCCACGAACACGACGACGACAAGCTGCACGAGGAGTGCGGGGTCTTCGGCGTCTGGAACCAGGCCGACGCGTCAGCCCTGGTGGCGCTGGGCCTGCACGCGCTGCAGCATCGCGGCCAGGAATCCACCGGCATCGTCGCCTATGACGGGGGGCGCTTCCACTCGCATCGCGGACTTGGGCTCGTCGGCGAGAATTTCAGCGACGCGCGTGTCATTGCCGGCCTGCCCGGGCGCCATGCCATCGGCCACAACCGCTACGCCACCACCGGCGATACGGTGCTGCGCAATGTCCAGCCGCTCTACGCCGATTTCGAGTTCGGCGGCTTCGCCGTGGCGCATAACGGCAACCTCACCAACGCCACCTCGCTGCGCCGGAGCCTGGTGCGCCGCGGCTGCCTGTTCCAGTCCACCACCGACAGCGAGGTGTTCATCCACCTCATCGCCATCTCGCTCTATTCGACCGTCGTGGACCGGTTGATCGACGGGCTGAAACAGGTCGTCGGCGCCTATTCGCTCATCGCGCTGTCGGAGGAGGCGCTGCTCGGCGTGCGTGATCCTTCGGGCGTGCGTCCGCTCATCCTCGGCCGGCTCGACGGCGGCGGCTGGGTGCTGGCCTCGGAATCCTGCGCGCTCGACATCGTCGGCGCGACGTTCGTGCGCGATATCGAGGCCGGAGAGATCGTCGTCATCAACGATCAGGGTGTGCGCAGCATCAAGCCGTTCCGGCGCATGCCGGAGCGGTTCTGCATCTTCGAATACATCTACTTCGCCCGCCCCGATTCCAGTGTCGAGGGCAGGCCGGTCTATGCCGTGCGCAAGCGCATCGGTGCGGAGCTTGCCCGCGAGGCGGGGGTGCCCGCGGACGTGGTCGTTCCGGTTCCGGATTCTGGGGTGCCCGCGGCGATGGGCTATGCCGCGGAGAGCCAGATCCCGTTCGAACTCGGCATCATCCGCAACCACTATGTCGGGCGAACCTTCATCGAGCCCACCGACAACATCCGCCATCTCGGCGTGAAGCTGAAGCATTCGGCCAACCGCGCCGTCATCGAGGGCAGGCGGGTGGTGCTGGTCGACGATTCGATCGTGCGCGGCACCACCTCGCGCAAGATCGTCGAGATGGTCCGCGCGGCCGGAGCGAGCGAGGTGCATATGCGCATCTCATCGCCGCCCACGACCCATTCCTGCTTCTATGGCATCGACACACCGGAGCGCAGCAAGCTGCTCGCCGCCACCCATTCGATCGAGGAAATGCGCGCGCTGATCGGGGCCGACAGCCTGGCCTTCATCTCCAATGACGGGCTCTACCGCGCGCTCGGCCATGCCGGGCGCAACAAGGAGGCGCCGCAATACTGCGATGCCTGCTTCACCGGCGAGTACCCGATCCCGCTGGCCGACACGTTGGACAACGAAAGCCGGCAGCCCAGCCTCCTCGCCGAGGGCAGGCCATAGCGATGACGCAACGTATTGCCCTGGTCACCGGTGCCGGGCGCGGGCTCGGCAACGAGGTGGCGCTCGAGCTTGCGCGCCGCGGCGTGCATGTGGTGGCGACGTCGCGTACCCAGGGTGCGCTCGAGGCGCTGGACGATGCGATCCGGGCCATGGGGCAGGAGGCGACGCTGCTGCCGCTCGACCTCACCGAGGGCGAGACGGTCGATCAGATCGGCCCCAGCCTGTACGCGCGCTTCGGCCGGCTCGACATCCTGGTGCACGCCGCGGCGACCCTCGGCACGCTAACCCCTGCGCACCACATCACCGAGCCGGACTGGATGCAGACCTTTGCGGTCAATGCCACCGCCGCCTGGCGGCTGATCCGCACGGCGGGGCCGCTGCTGCTCGCGGCCGAGGCGGGGCGGGCCGTGTTCGTCACCGACACGCGGGCAACCCAGCCGCGCGCCTTCTGGGGCACCTATGGCGCGAGCAAGGCGGCGCAGCACAACCTGGTGCTCGCCTGGGCCGGCGAGACCGAGACGACGCAGCTGCGCATCAACCTGGTCGAGCCGCCGCCGATGGCCACTCGCCTGCGCCGGTTTGCGATGCCGGGCGAGGATCAGGAGACACTCGCCAAGCCCGCGCAATTCGCTCCGGCGATCGCCGATCTGTGCGAGCCGGGCGAGCAGCGCCACGCCGCGGTCGTGCGGCTGTAGGCGTTCCGGTCGCGGCCGCTTCCCGGCCGGGCACGGCCTAGCGTTCGTCGTAGGGGTTTTCCGTGCCGCGAAACGCGATGCGCAGCGGCACGCCCGGGAGGTCGAAATCCTCCCGCAGCGAGTTCGCCAGATAGCGCCGGTAATCCTCGGGCGTCGCCTCGGCGCGGGTGCCGAACACGACGAAGGTGGGCGGGCGCGCCTTGGCCTGGGTCACGTAGCGCAGCTTCAGGCGCCGGCCGGCGACCAGCGGCGGCGGGTGGCGCTCCAGCGCCGCCTCGAACCAGCGATTGAGCTCGCCGGTCGGCACGCGCTTGTTCCACGTCGCGTGCGCCGCGCGCACCGCCGGCAGCAGCTTCTCCACCCCCGCCCCGGTGAGGGCCGAGAACGGGACCACGGCAATGCCCTTCATCTGCGCGAGCGAGGCTTCCAGCGCATCGGCCACGCGCCGGCGCGCGGCACCGCGGTCCTCGACCGCATCCCACTTGTTGAGCCCGATCACCAGCGCGCGCCCCTCGCGCTCGACGAGGCGCGCGAGCTGTAGGTCCTGGTCTTCGAGCCCGAGCGTCGCATCGGCGAGCAGGACCACCACCTCCGCGAGCTTGAGCGCGGCAAGGCTCGCCGCGACCGAGGCCTGCTCGAGTCCCCTCTGAACCCGGGCGCGCTTGCGCATCCCCGCCGTGTCGACGATCTCGATCGGCCCCGTCGCGTCCTGCAACACCACGGCGACGGCGTCGCGCGTGAGCCCCGGTTCCGGTCCCGTCACCAGCCGCGCCTCCCCGAGCAGGCGGTTGACCAGCGTTGACTTGCCCGCGTTCGGGCGGCCGATCACGGCGAGCTTGAGCGGGGTTGCCTCGCCGGCTGCCTCGACCTCCTCCGGCAGGCGGTCGACGATCTCGCCCATCAGTTCGGCGATGCCCTCGCCGTGTTCGGCCGAGACGGGCAGGGCGGCACCGAAGCCGAGGCGGTGCGCCTCCAGCGCGCCGGCCCAGCCCTCGCGCCCCTCCGCCTTGTTGGCGACCAGCAGCACCGGCCGGCCGATCCGGCGCAGCCAGGCGGCGAAATGTTCGTCATCCGGCACGATGCCGGCCCGCCCGTCGACGACGAAGACGACCAGATCGGCCTCGCGGATCGCCGCGGTTGCGGATTCGTGCATGCGCCGCGCGAGGCTCTCCGGCGGCGCCTCTTCCAGCCCCGCGGTGTCGGCGACACGCACGCGCCGGCCGCGCATCAGCGCTTCGGCCTCGCGCCGGTCGCGGGTCACGCCCGGCGTGTCGGCGACGATTGCCAGACGCCGCCCGACGAGGCGGTTGAACAACGTGGACTTGCCGACATTCGGCCGCCCGGCGATGACGACGAGCGGCAGCATGCGCTCAGCGATACGCGACGATCGCGCCGCCGAGCGTCACGATATAGAGCGTGCCGCCCGCCACCACCGGTGCGACGGCCGCGCCGCCGCCGGGTATGTCCATCTCGCCCAGCACGGTGCCCTTCGCCGGATCGAGCCATGCCGCCTTGCCGTGCTCGCCGGCAACCAGGATCCGTCCGCCGGCCAGCACCGGGCCGTGCCAGAGGATGGGATGCTTCTTGTTCTTTGGGTCGCTGAAGGCCTGCAGCTGCGTCACCCAGGCGACGCGGCCGGCATCGGCGGAGACCGCAGCGACGCGCGCGTCCTGGGTGGCGAAAAAGACGTAGTTGCCCGCCGCCCACGGGGATTCGGCCGAGGTGATGTCGCGCGACCACAACCTGCGGCCGGCGCGCAGGTCGTCGGCGACCGCCGAGCCGCCGAGGCTGACGGCATAGACCCGCCCGTCCAGAATCGCCGGCATGCCGCGCACCGCCGACAACTCGGCGATCGCGCCACGCCCGCCGGCGCTGGCCAGGCTGTCGCCCCAGAGCACGATGCCGGAGACGCCGCGCAGCGCCAGCAGGTCGCCGGAGCCGAAGCCTGCGACCAGCACGCCATCCGCATAGGCCGGTGCCGGCGCGCCGAGCGAGCCGAAATCCACCCGCCCGGCCTGGTGCGACCACAATTCCTTGCCGTCCTTGCGGGCCAGCGCCACCAGCGCATCCCCGAGCAGGGGAACGAACAACCGGTCCTCGATGACGGTCGGGCCGCTGCGGGCGGCGCCGCGCAGCCGCGCCGCCCAGACGCGCTTGCCGCTCGCGGCGTCGAAGGCGACGGCGTCACCCCGCCCCGTGGTGGCATAGACCGTCCCGCCGACGACCGCGATGCCGCCGCCGACATTGGAGCTGCGGTCGCCCTGCGAACGCGTCGAGGCGCGCCAGAGAAGGCTGCCGTCCTTGGTGGAGAAACCGTGCACCACAGCGTCAGCGTCCATGGTGAAGACGCGTCCGTCCGCGACGACCGGGGTCGCGGTGATGCGCTGGCGATAGCCGGTGCCGGCGCCGATATTGGCCTGCCAGGCGAGGCCCGGATGGGCCGCCAGCGCCATGTTTCCGCCGGCGTGGGCCGGGGTGTTACCCGGCTGCGGCCAGGCGGCGGCGTCGGTCACCGCGGGCAGGGCGACGGGCGGCGCATCCGCGTCCGCGACGAGGCCGTGCTGTTCGGTCAGCACCGGCAGGCGCTTGCCGGGGATCGGCGGCTTGTTCGAGCCGAACCAGTAGTCGGTGAGGCCGCAGCCGGCCAGCGCCAGCGGCGAGCCGAGGATCAGCGCGCGGCGCGCGAGCCTGGGGAGGGCAGGGCGCATCACGAACCTCCGAGTTGGGTCAACAGGCCACTGGCGCGCCCGCGCACCCCCGGCGGCGCGGTGGTGTCGTCCATCAGCGCCTTCAGCTTGGCCTTGGCGTCGGCCAGCTTGCCGAGCCGCAGATCGAGCAGGGCCTGGGCTTCCTCGGCGAGCGCGTGGAGCGGGTTTTCGGGCCGCGCCAGAGCAGCGAGCCGGGCGCCGACGATGCCGGCATCGCCGGTATCGACCACATGCAGGGCCCAGGCCAGGGAGGCCGTGTCGCGCAGCAGGGGATCGGCGGCCGCGTCGCCTGCGACCTGGTTCCAGAGTGTGAGCGCCTCCTTGGGGTCGGTGCCTGCCAGCACCGCGGCGAGGCGCAGTCGCGCCAGGGTCTTGTAGCCCTCGTCGCCACGGGCGATGACCTGGCGCAGCTCCGGCACCGCTTTCTGGCGCGTCGCCGCATCCGGGCTGTCGGCGGCCTGGCCGGCCACCAGAAAGAGCGTCGCCACCGCATTGCGCTGGCGCGTCTGCCAGGCCTGCCATGCCTTCCACCCGCCCGCCGCCGCCACCACGACGACCGCGGCGGCGATCAGCACGCCACCGTAGCGCTGCAGGAGCTTGCGGGCGCGGTCGGCCCGCAGCTCCTGTTCGACTTCATCGAAAATATCGGACAAACCGGCTCATCCCCGCGTCGCAGCAGGCGCGGGATATAGCCGTGGGCTGCCAGCGTCGCAAACCTCCCGTTCACCGGCACCCGTCTAGGCTTGCCCATGCTCCGCCGCCCCGTGCTCCTACTGCTGGTGTTGTCCGCGCCCCTGCTGCTCGGCGGCTGCACGTCGCCGCCGCCCGCCGTGCTGCCGCCCGCGGTGCGCTCGGCGGCGGCGAAGGCGCCGTATCTCGGTCCCTACTGCACGGCGAGCCTCGGTATCCCCGATTGCTGGAGCAACCCGCAGGCGCTGCCCAACGAGCCGGCGGAACTCGCCGATGTGCCGCACGGGCCGATGCCAGCCCGGCGCTGGCCGGATTTCTGATCCGCGCTGCGGCCGCTGGCGCGACCGGCGACGTCCCCTCACCATGGGGGACTCACCGAGGGATACGGCCATTGTCGACGACGACGCAAAGCGAGCGCGGCCCAGCGGCGGCGACCACCGCGGTCATCCCGGTGCTCCTGGCGCTGAGTTTCAGCCATTTTCTCAACGACACGATTCAATCGCTGATTCCGTCGATCTATCCGATCCTCAAGACCAAGTTCGCGCTCACTTTCGGCCAGGTCGGCCTGATCGCGCTCACGTTCCAGATCACCGCCTCCCTGCTGCAGCCGCTGGTCGGCGTCCTCACCGACAAGCGGCCGATGCCCTATTCGCTGGCGGCCGGGATGGGCGTCTCGCTGCTGGGCCTGCTGGTGTTGTCGCGCGCGCCCGTGTTCGCCGCGCTGCTGCTGGCCGCGGCCATGGTCGGCATGGGCTCGGCGGTCTTTCACCCCGAAGCCTCGCGCACCGCGCGCGCGGCCTCCGGCGGGCGGCTCGGTTTCGCTCAGTCCTTCTTCCAGGTCGGCGGCAATTGCGGCTCAGCCATGGGCCCGTTGCTCGCCGCCTTCGTCGTCCTGCCCTACGGCCAGCACAGCGTCGCCTGGTTCGCGCTCGCCGCCCTGCTGGCGATGGCGGTGCTGACCACGGTCGGGCGCTGGTCGGCGACACACCAGCGCCGGCGCGCCGCACGCGGTTCGGCACATGCCGCGCCGGTCGTCTCGCAGCAGCGCGTGGTGGCGACAATTGCCGTCCTGGTTTTGCTGATATTTTCCAAATATTTTTATCTGTCTAGCTTGAACGTGTACTACACATTTTACCTGATTCACCATTTCGGTGTCTCCGTCGACAGTGCGCAAGTCCATCTTTTCATTTTTCTTGCCGCCGTCGCTGCCGGCACGTTCCTCGGCGGGCCGATCGGTGACCGGATCGGCCGGCGTTACGTGATCTGGGGCTCGATCCTCGGGGTCTTCCCGTTCACCTTCGCCCTGCCCTTTGCCAATCTGTTCTGGACCACGGTGCTGACGATCCCGATCGGGCTGATCCTCGCCTCCGCCTTCTCCGCCATCCTGGTTTATGCGACGGAACTGATGCCCGGACGGGTCGGCGCCGTCTCCGGGCTGTTTTTCGGCTTCGCCTTCGGCATGGGCGGGGTGGGTGCTGCCGTGCTCGGTGTGCTGGCCGATTCCTGGGGCATCGATGCGGTCTACCGGCTCTGCGCGTTCCTGCCGCTGATGGGGCTGCTGGCCGGCCTCCTGCCCGACCTCGACCGCCACCGCGGCGCCTGAGCTCCGTGGAGGGCGGGGCGGAATCTTCCCCGCCACAGCATCGAAATCGTTGCGGTGGCGCGCGCCGCACGGCAGGATGGCGGCGATGGAATCCAGCAAGCCGGAGTTGTTGCGTCTGCCGAGCGGACCGGCCCCGGTCCGCTGGCGGCGCAGCCGTCAGGCACGGCGGATTTCCCTGCGCATCGACCCTGCCGACGGTGCGGTGGTCGTGACCCTGCCGCTGCGCGCCGGACACCAGGCGGCCATGGGGCTGCTGCACGACAACGCAGAGTGGATCGCCGCCCGGCTCGCCGCCCTGCCGCTGCGCCTGCCGTTTGCCGACGGCGCGCTGGTCCCGATCGACGGCGAGATGCACCGCATCCACCATGTGCCCGCCGGCCGCGCGGGCGTGCAGCTGCGCGAACGGACGCTGCAGGTCTCGGGTGAGGCCACGTTCCTGTCGCGCCGGGTCGGCGACTTCCTGCGCGGCGAGGCCCGGCATCGCTTCACCACGCTGGCCATGGCCAAGGCGGAGGCGACGGGGCTGCGCCCGCGGCGCATCGCGGTCAAGGACACGCGCACCCGCTGGGGCAGCTGCTCGGCACGCGGCGACCTCGCCTTCTGCTGGCGGCTGGTGATGGCGCCGCCGTTCGTGCAGGACTATGTCGCCGCGCACGAGGTCGCGCATCTGCGTCACATGAACCATGGCAGCCGCTTCTGGGCGCTGGTCGCGACCATGACACCGCACACCGACCGTGCGATGCGCTGGCTGCACGACGAGGGGCCGAGGCTGCTGCGCGTCGGCTGAGTTCCACCACAACCGGTCCCGACCGCGCCGCCGGCGCGCGTTCCGGCGGCCATGAGCCCATGCGACAGTGGGCGAGAGGGAGATCAGGCGATGCGCCTGCCGACGACGATGAAACATATCGCCTGCGCGGCTCCGGGCGGACCCGAGGTGATGGAACTGGTCGAAGGGCCGGTGCCGACGCCGCGGGCGGACGAGGTGCTGATCCGCGTGCTCGCCGCCGGGGTGAACCGGCCGGACGTGGCGCAGCGCCAGGGCGCCTACCCGCCGCCGCCGGGCGCGAGCCCGCTGCTCGGCCTCGAGGTCGCGGGAGAGGTGGTCGCGGTTGGTGCCGAGGTGACGCGCTACCGGCCGGGCGAGCGGGTCTGCGCGCTGACCAATGGTGGCGGCTATGCCGAGTATGCCACGGCGCCGGCGGCTCAGACGCTGCCCTGGCCGGCGGGCTACGACGCGCTGCGCGCCGCGGCGCTGCCGGAGACCTATTTCACGGTCTGGGCCAACCTGTTCATGCTCGGCCGCCTGGCCGCCGGCGAGACGGTGCTGATCCATGGCGGCACGTCTGGGATCGGCGTCACAGCGATCCAGCTCGCCCGGGAGTTCGGCGCCCAGGTGTTCACGACGGTCGGCAGCGCGGAAAAGGTGGAGGCCGCGGCCGCGCTCGGGGCGGTCGCGATCAACTACCGCGAGACCGACTTCCTCGAGGTGGTGCGTGAGCGGACCGGGGGCAGGGGCGTCGACGTGGTGCTCGACATGGTTGGCGCCGCCTATTTCCCGCGCAACATCCGCGCGCTCGCGCTCGAGGGACGGCTGGTGCTGATCGCTTTCCTGCAGGGCTCCCGGCTCGAAGGCTTCGACCTGGCGCCGATCATGGTACGCCGGCTCACCGTCTGCGGCTCGACCATGCGTCCGCGCACCACGGCGCAGAAGGGCAGGATCGCCGCGGCGCTGCACGAGATGGTCTGGCCGGTTCTCGCCGCCGGGCGCTGCGGACCGATCATCCATCGACGATTCCCGCTCGCCGAGGTCGCGCAGGCGCACGCGCTGATGCAGAGCAGCGCGCATATCGGCAAGATCATGCTCGACGTTGCCCTGTAGAGCGGCTCCGCTGCCCAGGCTCGGACGGGGCGGGTCTTTCTCTCGCCGGCTCTCGCGCTAGACGAGCGCCATCAGCGTCGCGTTGCCGCCGGCCGCGGCGGTGTTGACGCTGATGCTGCGCTCGGCGACGAGCAGGTCGAGGCAGAAGCCGCCGGCCGCGGTCTGCAGGGTCACGATCGGTCCGGGCCGGCGCGAAAGCTCCTCGGCCAGTGTGCGCGCCGCGTCGGCAGCGCCTTCGAAGAGCACGGCGTCGAAGGCTTCGCGCCGCCAGTCCGCAACCGCAACGATGTGGCCGGCAAGGGCCGGCGGGACCATCGTGCCGGCGGTGACCAGGGCGCGGTTGCCGGTCGCGAGCGCGGCGGCGATGGCAAGCTCCGGCCGTTCGCCCAGGCAGAGGACCGTCCCGCGCGGCACCAGCTCGTAGCGGTTGCGCTCGCCCACGGCGCCCTGCAGTTCGGCAGCGTAGCCGAGCGGTGAGGTGGCGATCAGCGCGGCGGCCGGTGCGGCGACGGGCGAACCCTGGGCGGCGAGATGCGCGTGCCAGTCCAGGGCGGGCTGCGCGGGCCGGCCCCGGAGCGGCGGCGGCGCGCTTGCCATCAGGCGGCGCAGGTAGAGCGGTCCGCCGGCTTTCGGACCGGTTCCGGAAAGATTGCGCCCGCCGAACGGCTGCACGCCCACCACGGCGCCGATCAGGTCGCGGTTGACATAGATATTGCCCGCGGCGGCAAGGGTCGTTGCACGTGCCTCGGTTTCGGCGATACGGGTGTGCACGCCGAAGGTGAGCGCGTAGCCGGTGGCGTTGATGCTGCCGATCAGCGCGTCCAGCCGGTCGCGCCGGAAGCGCAGCAGGTGCAGCACCGGGCCGAACACCTCGCGCTCGAGCTCGGACATGTCCTGGATCTCGATCAGGGTCGGCGCGACGAAGGTGCCGTCCGCGCAATCGTCGGGCAGCGGCAATGTTTCGACGGCATGGCCGCGGGCGCGCATCGCGCCGATATGGGCGAGGATCGTGTCGCGCGCGCGCGCCGAGATCACCGGGCCGATATCGGTCGCAAGCCGGTCGGGGTTGCCGATCGCGAGTTCGCGCATCGCCCCGCGCAGCATGCTGAAGATGCGGTCGGCGGCGTCCTCCTGCACGCACAGCACCCGCAGGGCCGAGCAACGTTGCCCGGCCGAGTCGAAAGCGGAACGGATGGCATCGGCCACCACCTGCTCGGGCAACGCCGACGAATCGACGACCATCGCGTTCTGCCCGCCGGTCTCGGCGATCAGCGGCACGGGCACGTCGTCCATCCGATGGGCGAGGCTTGCCTGGATGTGCCGTGCCGCCTCCGTCGAGCCGGTGAACAGCACGCCGCGTATGCGCCGGTCGGCGACCAGGGCGGCGCCGGTCGTGGTGCCGCCAGGCAGCAGTTGCAGCGCCGCCGCCGGAACGCCGGCCTCGTGCAGGATCGCCACGGCCTCGGCCGCAACCAGCGGCGTCTCCGGTGCCGGCTTGGCGAGCACCGCATTGCCGGCCGCGAGCGCCGCCGCGACCTGGCCGGTAAAGATCGAAAGCGGGAAGTTCCACGGACTGATGGCGACCACCGCGCCGAGCGGACGGTGCGTTGCGTTGTCGAAGCCGGCAATCGCGTCGGCATCGTAGCGCAGGAAATCGACGGCCTCCCGGACCTCGCCCACGGCGTTGGCGATGGATTTGCCGGCCTCGCGAACGATCAGCGGTATCAGCGCCGTGGTGCGCGCTTCCAGCAGGTCGGCGGCGCGGCGCAGGATCGCAGCACGGCGGGCCGGCGCGGTTGCGGCCCAGGCAGGTGCCGCGGCCTCGGCGAAGGCGATCGCCCTGGCGACAATGGCAGGGTCCGCCTCGACGACGGTGCCGACCATGTCGGTGTGGTCGGCGGGGTTGAACAACTCGCGCGGAGCACCCCGTGCTGGGCCGTCGGCCAGCAATGGGCTGGCGTGCCAGTAGCCGGCGCCGACGCATGTCGTGGCCAGCGCCTCCAGCACGTTCTCGTCGGCGAGGTCGAGTCCGAGGGCGTTCGCGCGCCCGCCCAGCATGTCGCGCGGCAGCAGGATCGCCGGATGCGGCTGTCCCGGCGGCACGATCGCCGCCGCCTGCGCCACCGGGTCGGCCACCAGCTCGGCGACGGGGACGGAGGTGTCGGCGATGCGGTGGACGAACGAGGCGTTGGCGCCGTTTTCGAGCAGCCGGCGCACCAGATAGGCGAGCAGGGTCTCGTGCGTGCCCACCGGGGCGTAGATCCGGCAGGGACGGCCGAGCCGCTCGTTTCCCACCACCTGTTCGTAAAGCGGCTCGCCCATGCCGTGCAGGCACTGGAACTCGTAGGCATGGCGCGGCGCGTCGGCGCCGGCGAGCGCGTGCACCGCGGCGAGCGTCATCGCATTGTGGGTGGCAAACTGTGCAAACACCGCGTCCGGTGCCGCCAGCAGCTTGCGCGCGCAGGCGAGGTAGGCGACGTCGGTGTGCACCTTGCGGGTATAGACCGGGTAGTCGGCGAGCCCGTCGAGCTGCGCGCGCTTGATCTCGGCGTCCCAGTAGGCGCCCTTGACCAGGCGCAGCATCAGCCGGTGCCCGGTTGCGCGCCCCAGGGCCACGATCCAGTCGAGCACATAGGGCGCGCGCTTCTGGTAGGCCTGCACGACAAAGCCGATGCCGCCCCAGCCGGCGAGCGCGGGCTCGCGGCACAGCGCTTCCAGCAGGTCGAGCGACGGCTCCAGCCGGTCGGCCTCCTCGGCGTCCAGGTTAATGCCGATATCGTAACGTCGCGCCAGCAGCACGAGTTCGCGCAGGACGGGATAGAGCTCGGCCAGCATGCGCTGGCGCTGCGCCCGGCTGTAGCGCGGGTGCAGCGCCGAGAGCTTGATCGAAATGCCCGGCCCCTCGATCGGCCCGCGGCCTTCGGCGGCGGCGCCGATGGCGTGGATCGCCGCGGCGTAGGCGTCGCGGTAGCGGCGCGCATCGGCGGCCGTCGCCGCGGCCTCGCCCAGCATGTCGTAGGAGTGGCGGAAACCCTGCGCCTCGCGGGCGCGGGCGCGGGCGAGGGCCTGGGGAATCGTCTCGCCCATGACGAATTGCTCGCCGAGCAGGCGCATCGCGACATCGACGCCGCGGCGGATCAGCGGTTCGCCGCCACGCGTGACGAGGCGCGCCAGGGCGCCGGAAAGTCCCGTCTCGCTGGCGAGCGAGGTCAGGCTGCCGGTCACCACCAGGCCCCAGGTTGCCGCGTTGACGAACAGGGAGGGCGAGTGGCCGAGATGGGCGCGCCAGTCGCCGCCGCCGATCTTGTCGCGGATCAGCGCGTCGCGCGTTGCCGAATCGGGGATGCGCAGCAGCGCCTCTGCGAGGCACATCAGCGCCACCCCCTCCTCGCTCGAGAGCGCATATTCCTGCATCAGCCCCTCGACGCTGCCGCCGAGGCGGCGCGCGCGCAGCGTCGTGATCAGCCGCGTGGCGGTCGTCTCGGCCGTGGCCAGGACCTCCGACGGCAGGCGGGCCGCCTGCAGCAGCGGCGGCAGGCACTCGCTCTCGGGGCGGCGCGTGGCGTCGGTGATGCGCCGGCGCAGGGCGTCACGCCCGACGCGGTCGGCGGCGAAGGCGGCGAAAGGCCGTTCGTGCGTCATGCGCTCCCCCGTTTGGCTCGCCGCAGCATGCCGCACCGGCACTGGCGGATGGAAGGGGCCTGTCGTCAGGCCGCGCGCAGGATCATGCCGAACAGGTCGCGCGGGTCGTCGGGATCGGCCAGCATGTCGAGCTTCTCGACCCCCGGCGCCTGCAGCACCTGGTCGTGGACATAGCGCAGGGCCGAAAAATCCTCGATTGCGAAGCCCACGGAGTCGAACAGGGTGATCTCGTCCGCGTCGCGCCGGCCGGGCGCCTGGCCGGCGACCACCCGCCACAGCTCCTCGACCGGATGCTCGGCCGGCAGCTGCTGGATCTCGCCCTCGATGCGCGTCTGCGGCGGGTATTCGACGAAGATGCTGGCGCGCAGAAGGATGTCGCGGTGCAACTCGGTCTTGCCCGGACAGTCGCCGCCGATCGCGTTGATGTGCATGCCCGCGCCCACCAGGTTGTCCCCGAGGATGGTGGCGTATTGCTTGTCGGCGGTCGCGGTGGTGATGATCTCCACCCCCTGCACGGCCTCGGCGACGGAGGTGCAGGCGGCCACCTCGAAGCCGAGGCGGGCGAGGTTGGCGGCGCATTTGCGCGTCGCCGCGGGGTCGATGTCGTAGAGGCGCACGCGCCCGATCCCGAGCAGGGAGCGGAACGCCAGCGCCTGGAACTCGGACTGTGCGCCGTTGCCGATCAGCGCCATCGTGCGCGCCGCCGGCGGGGCGAGGTATCTCGCCGCGACCGCCGAGGTCGCCGCGGTGCGCATCGCCGTCAGCAGCGTCATCTCCGAGAGCAGGATCGGGTAGCCGGTGGCCACGTCGGCGAGCAGGCCGAAGGCGGTGACGGTCTGCCGCCCGCTGCGCGTGTTCCTGGGGTGGCCGTTGACGTACTTGAAGGCATAGAGCGTCGCGTGGCTGGCCGGCATCAGCTCGATCACGCCGTCCGGCGAGTGCGCGGCCACGCGCGCGGTCTTGTGGAAGCTCTCCCAGCGGCGGAAATCTTCCTCGATGTAGGTGGCGAGATCGGTGATGAAACGCTCGGCGCCGAGGCGGTTGATGAGCTTCATCATCGCGTCGACGCTGACGAACGGCACGGTGTTGAGGCTGGCGGGCGCGGACATCAGAAGCTCCTTGTCGGACGATCGAGGACCCGGCGGCCGAACAGGCTCGCCACCAGGTCGACCAGCAGCGTCGCGGTGCGGCCGCGCTCGTCGAGGAACGGGTTGAGCTCGACCAGGTCAAGGCTCGTCACCCGGCCGCTGTCGTGCAGCATCTCCATCACGAGATGGGCCTCGCGGAAGCTGGCGCCGCCCGGCACCGTGGTGCCGACCGCGGGAGCGATCGCGGGGTCGAGGAAATCGACGTCGAGGCTCACATGCAGCAGGGCGTCCTCGGCGCGCACGCGCTCGAGCACCTGGCGCAGCAGCGGCGCGATGCTGTGCTCGTCGATCGCGCGCATGTCGAAGACGGTGATGCCGCTGCCGGCGAGGGCCTGACGCTCGGCGGCGTCGACACTGCGAATGCCCAGCATGGCGACGTGGCGCGGATCGAGCGGCGCGGCGAGCGGCGGCAGCCCGCCCGCGAAGCCGTTCTGGCCCGTGAGGTAGGCGAGCGGCGTGCCGTGGATGTTGCCACTCTCGGTGGAATGCAGGGTGTGAAAATCCGGATGCGCGTCGAGCCAGAGGACGAACAGCTTGCGCCCCAGCAGCGCCGCACGCCGTGCCAGCCCGGCAATCGTGCCGGCCGAGAGGCTGTGATCGCCGCCCATGAAGACGGGTATGCCGTCCGCGCTCTCGGCGAACGCCACAGCGGCGAGCTTTTCGACCCAGGCGGCCACCTGCGGCAGGTTCTTCAGCGTCGGGTTGGGAAAGCTCGCCGGGTGCGGCGGGGGTGGCGACAGCGTGCCGAGATCGGCCACGCCATACCCGAGGCCTGCGATCGCCTCGGCGAGGCCGGCGGCGCGCAGCGCGGCCGGCCCCATGTCGCAGCCCCGCCGCCCGGCGCCATCCTGAACTGGCGCGCCGATCAACTTGCAGATCCGTCCCGTCATGCTCGCTCCGGTATCGACCGACGGGCAGTCAAGCAGCGCCGCCTGGCGGTTCGAACACGCGAACTTGGCAATAATTGCAGCTGATCTTACCATTCCGGCGGGTGATTTGACCGGAATGTCAGGCGATGGACGCGATCGATCTCAGGCTCACGGCGCTGCTGCGACACAACGGGCGCCAGAGCGTCTCGGCGCTTGCCGCCGCACTGGGCCTGTCGCGGGCTACGGTGCGCGCGCGGATGGAGCGGCTCGAGCAGGCGGGCACCATCCTCGGCTACACCGTGATCCTCAAATCCGATGCGATCGAGCAGCCGGTGCGCGGCATCGTCATGATCGCGGTCGAGGGGGTCGCGGCCGACCGGGTGGTGCGCAGCCTTGCCGGCCTGCCCGAGGTCGCGGCCATCCACACCACCAACGGGCGGTGGGACCTCGTCGTCGAGCTCGGCACCGAGAGCCTGGCGGAGCTGGACGCGGTGCTGCGCCGCATCCGCCTCATCCAGGGGGTCCGTGACAGCGAGACCAACCTGCTGCTCGCGACCCCGCGCTCGACGCGCGCGGCGCTGGGCCCGCGGCAAGGGTAGGCAGCGCGGCCGGGACATGCGATGGCGCAGCATGTCCGCCGACATGACGACCGCCATCCACCGCGAGGGACTGCCGGTGCGGGGCCTGGCCCAGCTCGCCGCCTCGGTGGTGCTGCTCGCCAGCGCCTGGCCGATCACCAAGCTTGCGATCGAGGATGGCGCGCAGCCTCTGTGGTTCGCCGCCAGCCGCGCCGGGCTGTCCTACCTGACCGCGACCGGGGTGCTGCTGCTGACGACCGGCCGCCTGCGCCTGCCCGGGCGGCGCGACATGCCGGCCGTGCTCGCGGTGGGTTTGCTGCAGCTCGCGCTGTTCTTCGCCCTCGCGCACATTGCCGTTGCCTATGTGTCGGCCGGGCGCACCACCATCCTCGCCAATGTCACCACGATCTGGATCGCGCCGCTTTCCTATGTCCTGCTGCGCGAGCGCGTGTCGGCGCGGCGCTGGATCGCGGCGGGCATCGGGCTGGCGGGCGTCGTGGTGCTGATGGGACCCTGGGCGATCAACTGGCATGCGAAGGGCGTGCTGCTCGGTCATGCGCTGCTGCTGATCGCTGCTGGCGGTTTCTCCGCCGCCATCCTGACGGTGCGGCGTTTTCCGCCGGAGCACCGGATGCTGGATCTGCTCCCCTGGTGTTTCGGGCTGGCGACGCTGGTGCTGGTGCCGCTCGCCTGGCTGGAGGCGCCCCGACCGACCGAGTGGGGCATCGGCGCGGTGGGGGCGCTCGCCTATATCGGCGGCCTCGCCGGCCCGGCCGGCACGTGGTGCGTGATGGAGGCGGCGGCGACGTTGCCCGCGATGATTTCGTCGGTGGGCTTCCTGGCGACGCCCGCGGCGGGGCTGCTCTTCTCGGCCTGGTGGCTGGGCGAGACGATCGGTCCCGACCTCATTGCCGGCACGGTGCTGGTGCTGGCGGGTGTTGCCGTGGCCGCCTGGCCACCACGCAGGCGCTGAGCGTGCTGCTGCGCGCGATCGAACGCGGGGAGGGCACGCCGGCGCTGGCGATGACGCACGGCCTGTTCGGCCGCGCCACGAACCTCGCCACGGTGCAGAAGCGCCTGGCCGACCGACGCCGTGTGATCGCGCTCGACCTGCGCAACCATGGCGGCAGCCCGCACGCGCCGGGCATGACCTACGCGGCGATGGCGGCGGACGTGGCGGAAACGCTGGACGTGCTCGGGGCCGCTCCCTGCGACCTGCTCGGCCATTCGATGGGTGGCAAGGTCGTGATGACGCTGGCGCTGCGTCATCCGGCGGCGGTGCGCCGCCTCGTGGTGGCCGACATCGCGCCGGTGCGTTACCGCAGCGAGTTCAACGCCTACATCGCGGCGATGCGCGGCATGCGCCTGTTTTCCGGCATGACGCGCGCGGATGCGGATGCGGCCCTCGCCCCGGTGGCGCCCGATCCCGCGGTGCGCGCCTTCCTGGCGCAGAACCTGATGACCGGGCGGGAGCCGCGCTGGACCGTGGGGCTCGAGGAAATCGCAGCCGGCCTCTACGACATTCTCGACTGGCCGGCGACGGCGGGCGTCTTCGAGGGACCGACGCTGTTCCTGGTCGGCGGGCGCTCGCCCTATGTGCGCGAGGAGCATCATGCGGTCATCCGCGCGCTGTTTCCCGCCGTGCGCTTTGCGGTGCTGCCTGAGGCGGGGCACTGGCTGCACGCGGATGACCCAGAGGGGTTCGTCGCGGCGGTGGACGGGTTTCTCGGCTAGAGCCGCTGGCGGCCTGAACGAGCCACCTTGGATGATGCGGGATTCTGCGGGGCCTGATCAACGCGTTCCGCGAGCCAGCGTCCGACCGCAGCCACCGTCGCACCAACGGTCGAGTTGTCCGGGCCGTTCGCTGGACGGCGGAACGACATCCATCAATCCGCCTGGTCAGATCGCGCTGCGCAGATCCAGCCGATCTCCATCCACACTGAGAGGAATTCCACCGAGTTTCTTGAGCTTCCTTCCATCGAGGCGATACAAAACTTCCCAGATTACTTTCCAGAAAATCACCAACCATAAAATGGTTAGTGGAAAAATGATTATTAGAAATGGAACAAAATAATATAGTAACAACATAAAAAGTGTCAGAAACGAAGCCAGAATGACAGGCTTTCTATAGAAATATATTTCTCCGCCGTCCAGCTTGATGCCGATCAGCCGTCGGCGATGGATATAGAGCGTGCAGGGCTTCCTCGTGCTGTGCGCTCGTTCCATGTACGAAGCCAAGCCGTGGACAACTTCCAGTTTCAGGAGATAGTCGCCGCCAATTTTGACCATGGCCTCGGCCAAGGCCCCTCCATACGGTCCGACCGCGACCCCGCCAGGGAAGCCAACCAGGGATGTCCACCCTCCGCTGTCCTTCCTTTTATACTCTGATATGATTCCATTAAATTCTTTCATCCCGGCTTCCTCCCCCATGCCAGCGGTCCGGGTCTTTGAATTGACCGGACATTCTTCACGTGGCTTGCCTCTTGACGCCACGATCGCCTGACGAGGGCGGCAGATCAAGCGCTTCGGACCCCGGGGGTGTGCCTGCGGCCGCGGATGCGCCCGGAGCCAACGGCACGAAAAAACTGGCTCCGGACCGTGACGCTTCCATCGTCCCCCAGTTTTTCACGGTGCCAACAGGGCCTTGTCCACGCCAAGAGCGGGCCGCCACACCGCTCCGTTTGCCCGCGTCGCCTAGGCCGCGCGGGCCTCGTCCACGGCGCGCCAGAGATACCAGGCGGCAGTGCTGCGATAGGGCGCCCAGGCTTCGCCGATCGCCGCGAGTTCCCGGGGCTTCGGCTGTTCCGGCAGGTCGTAGAGGATGCGGTAGCCCTCGCGGACGCCGAAATCGTCGACCGGCAGGATGTCCGGCCGTTCCAGCGTGAACATCAGCAGCATCTCCACGGTCCAGCGCCCGACGCCGCGGATCGTCGTCAGCCGTTCGATCAGCCGCGCGTCCGACATGCGCGTGGCCTGGCGGCGGTTCGGCACCACGCCACGCTGCGCGTGCAGCGCGATGTCGCGGATCGCGGCGATCTTGCCGGCGCTGAAGCCGCAGCCACGCAGCGCGGCATCGTCGAAGGAAAGCACCTCGGCGGGGGTGGGGAAGCCGGTGCCGCCCAGGGCCACGAAGCGCGCGGTGATGGTGCGAGCCGCCTTGCCGTGCAGTTGCTGATGCGCGATCGCGCGCACCAGCGCTTCGTAGGGCGTCTGCCGGTCCGTCTCCATGCGGCAGGGGCCGACGCGCCGGATCAGGGCGGCGAAGATGGGGCAGGTTCGCGCGATGTGACGGCGTGCCGCGAGCGTCATGGCCCTTGGTATCATCCTGTCACGTCGGCGGCGAGGTCGGCGTTCAGAGCGGCGCGACGACGCCCAGGGCCACGGCGGCCAGCCCGATCACGAGCGCCAGCGGGAAGATCGGCCAGGCGACCCGCCAGATCCCCGAAGGGCGCGTGCCGTCGGCCAGCACGGCGCAGGCGATCGCCGTGAGCTGAGGCGACAGCAGGAGAAAGAGGGAGCCGTTCTGGGCCGCGGGAAGCACCAGCGGCCCGAGATGCGCGGCACGGCCCAGGGCTGCCTGCAGCGGCATCATCGCGGCGTTGGCACCGACATTGGTGCCGGCGAAGAAGCCGGCGATACCGGCCAGCAGCGGCGCGGCGAAGGGCGCGCCGGGGCCGAGGGCCCCCGTCAGCGCGCCGGCCAGTTCCCGCGGCACGCCGGCATCGGCGAGCACACGCGAGAACAGCACGAAGCCGAGCAGCGCGAGTGCCGGGCGCCGGGCCCGGGCGAGGGCGGAGCGCAGCGCGCTGACCGGGGCGGCGGCGCGCGCGAGCAGCGCCAGCGCCACCAGCCAGAGCACCACCATGGCCGAGTTGGCGGCGATCGGCGGCAGCCCGGCGACCAGGCCCAGGCTCGGCGCATCGCGCCAGAGATGGCTCGCCAGCAGGGCCGCGGCGAGCAGCAGGTAGGGCAGGGCGGCCCGCAGCTTGGCGAGCGCCGCCGCAGGCGTGCGCGGCGGCGCTCGCCACAGCAGCTTCGCCGCCAGCACGCCCCCCGTCGCGAGCAGGCCGCACATCTCCCATGGCGCGACACGGTGCCAGACGATGAGCGAGGCGCCCAGCGCCAGCACCCAGAGCATCTGGCGCGGCTTGTCACGGGCGGGGACGGGGTGGCCTTCCGCCGCGGTCCAGCGCCAGAACAGCATCAACAGGAAGGGCAGGGTGGCGGCGACGATGCCGGCGTTGCGCGCGGCCATCGCCTGCGGCGGGACGGCGGCCAGCGCCGCGCCCAGCGCGGTTCCGGGGCCGAGCCCGCCCCACGGGATCAGCGCCTGTGTCAGCAGCCCGATCGCGGCGGCGCGCGGGCCGCGCAGGCCGGCGGCGCGAATGAGACCGAGCGCGAAGACGCAGCCGACACCGAACCCGGTCACCGTCTCCATGAACGGGCCGAGCAGGAACGCGGCGACGAACAGCGTCTCGGTGGTCGCGCCCTCCGGCGCGTCGCGCGCGCCCACCGCGGCGTAGTAGACGAGGCCGCCGCTGATGATCCCGACCGGAACGACGGCAAGCCACAGGCCCTCGCCCACCGCGCGCAGCAGAAACGGCAGCAGCGCCTGGCCCGGCGCCAGCGCCCAGGCGGCGGGCAGGGTGAGCAGAATCGCGGCCAGGCAGGCGAAGGGCGGGGTCACCCTGCCGCTGGCCAGCAGCAGCACGAGTGTCGCCAGCGGCAGGGCATCGAGGAGGAGGTGCATCCACCCTTGGTGGCATGGCGGGGCCGCCATGCGAACCCGGGCGTTGACGGCACGCGCCCATGTGCAAGCTTCCCGATCAACAAGCGGCGGGGGAAGCATGCGCATCAGCGAGATGGATTGGCGGCGGGTCGAGGACTGGCTGCGCCAGGACGACCGGGCCGTGCTGCCGCTGGGCAGCGTGGAGCAGCATGCCGGGCTGTCGCTCGCGACCGATGCGATCCTTGCCGAGCGTGTCGCGGTCGAGGCGGCGGAGCCGCTCGGCGTGCCGGTGTTTCCGGCGCTGCCATTCGGCATCGCGCCCTATTTCCAGGCCTATCCGGGCAGCATGTCGCTGCGGGTCACAACCTATGCGGCGGTGGTGCGCGACCTGCTCGACAGCCTCAAGCGCAGCGGCTTCCGGCGCGTGCTGCTGGTCAACGGCCACGGCGGCAACCAGCCGGCGGCGGCGGTGGCGCAGGAATGGATGGTCGACCACCCCGACTGCCGCGTGCGCACGCATGACTGGTGGCGCGCGCCGCGTACCTGGGCGCAGGTGCAGGCGACGGACACGGTCGCGAGCCATGGCTCCTGGCTCGAGAATTTCCCCTGGACACGGCTTGCCGACACGCCCACCGAGGGTGCGAAGCCGATGGTCGATCTCGACCGGCTGAAGACGTTGCCCCCGTTCGAAACCCGGACCATGCTTGAGGACGGCAACTACGGCGGACGCATCGCGCGCAGCGACAACGAGATGCTGGCGATCTGGAACATCGCCGTGGCCGAGACCCGAATGGCAATGGAGGCCTGGTGATGGCGTCGACGATTACACAACCGATCCTGATCTGGGGCGCAGGGGCGATCGGCGGCACCATCGGTGCCTATCTCGTGCGCGCCGGCCATGACGTCACCTTCGTCGATATCGAGGCGGCGCATGTCGATGCGATCAACGGACCGGGGCTTGCCATCACCGGCCCGATCGAGAACTTCACCGTCCACGCACCGGCCTTCCGGCCCGCCGATCTGCGCGGCACCTGGAAGCATGTGATCCTGGCGGTGAAGGCCCACCATACCGAGGCGGCGACGCGCGCACTGGTCGCGCACCTCGCACAGGACGGCTACGTGCTGTCGGCGCAGAACGGCCTCAACGAGACCATCATCCAGCGCATCGTCGGCAGCGATCGGACCATCGGCGCCTTCGTCAATTTTTCCGCCGACTGGATGCGTCCGGGCGAGGTGATGTTCGGCGGCCGCGGCGCGGTCGTGCTCGGCGAGCTCGACGGGCGCAAGAGCGAGCGGCTGGCGGCGCTGCACGCGACGCTGCTTGCCTTCGAGCCGGGCGCCATCATGACCGACGCGATCTGGGGCTATCTTTGGGGCAAGCTCGGCTATGGCGCGATGCTGTTCGCGCAGGCGCTCGGCGCGGCCGGCATCGCCGACTGCCTGGCGCGGCCGGAACTGCTCGGGCTGTGGCGCGCGCTGGGGCGCGAGGCGGTCGAGGTCGCGCTTGCCGAAGGCGTCGATCCGAAAGGGTTCAACGGCTTCGATCCGCGCGCCTTCATGCCCAACGCCCCGCCCGAGGCGGCGCAGGCATCGGTCGCGGCGATGGTTGCCTTCAACCGGCCCAACGCCAAGACCCATTCCGGCATCTGGCGCGACCTCTGGGTTCGCCACCGGCCGACCGAGGTCGACGTGCAGATCGCGCCGATCGTGGAATACGGTGCCAAGCACGGCATCGACTGCCGCACCGTGCGCGCGCTGGTGGCGCAGATTCACGAATGCGAGACCGGGAAACGCAAGATGGACGACGCCAACCTGCTGGAGTTGATGCGAGCATGAACATTCGTTTCGATGGCAAGACGGTTGTGGTGTCCGGGGCCGGCCACGGGCTCGGACGGACGATCGCGCGCAGCTTTGCCGCCCTGGGAGCCACGGTGTACGGCTGCGACCTCGACGCGGCGGAGCTGGCCGAGACGGCGCGCGGGTTTGCCTCCATCCATACCAGCGTGGTCGACCTGACCGATCGCAGCGCCGCGGCGGCGTGGATCGGGCGGATCGGGCGGATCTTCTGCCTGGTCAACAATGCCGGCGGCGTGGCCGGGCAGGTGATGCGGCCGATCGAGGAGGTGCCCGACGCCGACTGGGACCGCATCTTCGCCATCAATGTCGGCGCGGCGATGGCGCTGTCGCGTGCCGCAGCACCGGCGATGAAGGCGGCAGGCGAGGGGCGTATCATCAATATCTCCTCGGGCGCCGGCCTGCAGGCCTCGCTGACCGGCATCCAGGCCTATTGC
This sequence comes from Rhodospirillales bacterium, assembly GCA_028869995.1. Lineage (GTDB taxonomy): Bacteria > Pseudomonadota > Alphaproteobacteria > Acetobacterales > Acetobacteraceae > JAJXXT01. The sequence goes on along the minus strand of JAGWQN010000019.1, from coordinate 7,193 downwards.
AGCGCCAAACACGCCGTCGTCGGGCTCACGCGCCAGCTTGCGCACGAGCTGGGCCAGTTCGGCATCACGGTGAACTCGGTCGCTCCCGGCTTTATCCGCAGCAACGTAACGACCGAGCGGCAATGGGAGAGCTACGGCGCCGATGGGCAGCAGGCGCTGGTGGAGCGCATCGCCCTGCGCAAGCTCGGCTCGGCGCAGGACATCGCCAACGCCGTGCTGTTCTTCGCCTCGCCGATGGCCGACTTCGTCAGCGGCCAGATCATCTCGGTGGACGGCGGGCGATGAACGTCGAAGACTGGCTCCTTGAGCATCACGCACGGCTGCTCGAGGAGCTGCTCGCCTTCATCCGCCTGCCCAGCGTCTCGACCGATCCGGCCTATGCCAACGGCATCCGCGATGCCGCCGCGCTCCTGCGTCAACGCTTCGAGCGCATCGGGCTCAATTCGGTTCAATACCTCAACGATGGCGGCCACGACGCGGTCTATGGCGAATGGCTCGGCGCGCCGGGCAAGCCGACACTGCTCGTCTACGGCCATTACGATGTGCAGCCCCCCGATCCGGTGGAGCTGTGGCAGACGCCGCCCTTCGAGCCAACCATCCGCGACGGCCACATCTATGCCCGCGGCGCCTCGGACGACAAGTCGCCACTCTGGATCGCGGTCTCGGCGATCGAGGCCTGGCTCGCCGTCGAACGGAGGCTGCCCGTCAACGTCAAGGTGCTGATCGAGGGCGAGGAAGAGATCGGCAGCCGCTCGCTGCCCGGCATCATGCAACGCTATCGCGCGTTGCTGGCCGCCGACGTGCTGGTTTCGGCCGATGGCGGGCGCTGGCGGGTGGGCCGTCCGTCCGTCAACACCAACTCGCGCGGCCTGACGGGGATGGAGGTCGTGGTGCGCACCGCTGCACGCGACCTCCACTCCGGCCGGTTCGGCGGCCCGGTCGGCAACGCCGCGATGACGCTGGCGCGCCTGCTCGCGACGCTGCACGATCGCGAGGGGAGGATCGCCGTCGACGGCTTCTTCGAGGGGCTGCAGCGGCCGGGCAACCGGGACTATGCGAGCATGGACGAGCTCGCTTTCGACGAGGCGGCCTTCTTCGCCGAGATCGGCGCGCGACCGGGCGCGATGGAGCCGGGCGTGCGGCTGCTCGAGAGTCTTTGGTTCCGCCCGACGCTCGAAGTGAACGGCATGATCGGCGGCTACACCGGGCCCGGCGGCAAGACCGTGATTCCGCACGAGGCGAGCGCCAAGATCACGTGCCGGCTCGGGCCAGGCCAGGAGCCGTGCCGGGTTTTCGATGCCGTATCAAAACATCTTCGCGAGCATTGCCCCGCCTTTGCCGACCTCGAGATCCTCGATCCGCACGATGGCGCGCGCGCCTATGTCGTGCCGGAGGATGATCCCTACCTGGCCGTGGTCGAGCGCGTGATCGAGGAGGTGCACGGAAGGCCGCCGGTGCGCGTCGGTATCGGCGGCACGCTGCCCATTTCGGCGATGGCCAAGCAGGCGCTGGGGCTCGAGACGGTGACGCTCTCCTACGCGGTCGCCGACGAGCGCATCCATGCGCCCAACGAGTTCTTTCGCCTCGCCTCCTTCGATGAGGGGCTGCGCGCCTGGAGCCGGCTGTTCCCGGCGATGGCGGCGCTGCGCGGCTAGCCGGCTGCGCAAGCGCACCCTTGACGGCGCCCAGGCGAACGCCTGGCTCTTCGGTGGTGGGCTACAGAAGACTCGCGCCGACGTTGACCGATAGCGCGATGATGACGGTGTTGAAGACGAAGCCCATGAAGCCGTGCAGCAGCGCGAGGCGGCGCAGTTTGCGCGAGACGATCTGCACGTCCGAAACCTGGAACGTCATGCCCAGCACCAGCGAGAAATAGGCGAAGTCCCAGTAGTCCGGCGGATGCTCGCCGGGGAATTGCAGTCCGCCATCGGGTTTCCCGTCGCGCCGGCGCGAGCTGTAGTACTCGTGCGCGTAGCGCAGGGCGAACAGCGTCTGTGTCACCAGCCAGGAAAGCAGCAGCGTGGCGACGATGAGCCCGAGATGCTCGTAGCGCATCAGGCGGGTGCCGGCCTTGGTCAGGGCGAACTCGCCGACAATGGCCGCGAAGCTCGCGGTGACGCCCGCTAGGGTCGCCGCGAAGATGGTCCACTCGCCTTCTTCCTGCGCTGCGGCGTCGCGCGGCAGGTGCAGATGGTTGCGGCTCGAGAACATCGCCGCGATCAGGACCAGGAACAGCAGCGCGCCGAGGTCCCAGGCGAGCAGGGCGCGGGTGAGCAGGCGGTGGCTGGCGGGCAGCAGGGCCAGGGTGGCAAGGCCTGCGCCGATACCGGCGAGCAGGCGCTTGCGGGCGATCAGGCTTGCGAGCAGGGGCATGGGGTCTCTCCGGGGCGTCGCGCAGCGTAGACGGCTGCGGCGATTCCCAGGGCCGGCCGCGCTGAGGCGTGCGACGGCGCCGCCTTTTGCCCCTGGTCTTGGCGCGCGCGGCGGATCATCCTGTGCGGACATGGGGGAGATCAGACGGATGAGTGGGATCGACGGCACCTCGCTGGCAGCGCTGACGGCATCGGTCGATGTCGCGACGATGTTCCGCCACCTCGAGGAGTTCGCGAAGCGGATCAAACTCTCGGGAACGGCCGAGGAGTATGAGAGCTTCCGCTATCTGCGCGGCGTGCTCGACGGGTATGGCTACCGCACCGAGCTGCTGCGTCACGAAGCCTATATCAGCCTGCCGGGTCGGGCACGCATCCTGATCGGCAACGAACAGCCGGACTGCATCACCCACTCCTTCTCCCGCCCCTCGCCGCAGGGAGGGCTCACCGCGCCGGTGATCTATGCCGGGGCGGGGCGCGCCGAGGATTTCGCGGCGATCGACGCGCGCGGCCGGATTGTGCTGCTGGAAGGGATCGCGAACCCGGGCGCCAGCCTGCGGGCCTCGCGCGCCGGCGCGGTGGGGCAGGTGCACATCAGCCCGCACGAACACATCCACGAGATGTGCATCTCCTCGGTCTGGGGCAGCCCGAGCGAGGCCGCGCGCGAGGACCTGCCGACGACGACGGTGATCAGCGTCCGCAGGGATGCGGGCGAGGCGCTGAAGGCGCGTGTCCTGGCGGGCGAGACGGTCGAGGCGACGCTGCACGCCGAGGTCGATACCGCGTGGCGCGAGACCCCGCTCCTGGTTGCCGAGCTGATGCCCGAGAGCGTACCGGACGCGCCCTTCGTGATGTTCTCGGGCCATCACGACACCTGGTATTTCGGCGTGATGGACAATGGCGGCGCCAACGCCACCATGCTGGAGGCGGCGCGGCTGCTCGCGCGCGAGCGCGCCGGCTGGAGGCGCGGCCTGCGGCTGTGCTTCTGGTCCGGACATTCGCATGGCCGCTACTCCGGCTCGGCCTGGTATGCCGATACGCGCTGGGAGGAACTCGCGGCCCGCTGTGCGGTGCACGTCAACGTCGATTCCACCGGCGCGCGCGGCAACACGGTGCTGACCGACGCGCTCTGCTCGGCCGAGCTTGCCGGCTGTGCTGCCGAGGCGATCCGCATCGAGGGCGGGCAGGAGCTTGCCGGGCTGCGGATGAGCCGGGCCGGCGATCAGTCGTTCTGGGGCGTCGGCGTGCCGTCGATGTTCATGGCGATGGGCGAGCAGCCGGTGGCGGCCGCGGACAACGTGATGGCCGGTGTGCTCGGCGGCGGCCAGCGGCGCGGCGCCGGGCTCGGGTGGTGGTGGCATACGCCGGAGGACACCCTCGACAAGATGGACCGCGAGCTGCTGCTCCGCGACACGCGCATCTATGTCCATGCGCTGGCGCGGCTGCTGACCGCGCCGCGCCTGCCGCTCGACTACGCGCGCTCGGCAGCGGCGCTGGCTGCGGAAATCGAAAAGCTGGAGCCGGGCGCCCGCCCCGCGCTCGACCTGTCCGCCCTGCGCGAGCGCGCGCAGCGACTGGGGCGGCTGGCGGAGGCGATCCCGCCGTCAGCCGACGACGAGGCGGTGAACCGGGCGCTGATGGCGGTGTCGCGCGCGCTGGTGCCGATGGACTACACGGCGGGCGATCGTTTCGTCCACGATCCGGCGTTGCCGCAGAACCCGTGGCCGGTGCTGGACCCGGTGCGCCAGATGGTGGCGAGCGAGGCGGGCGGTGACGAGCGGCGCTTTCGCCTCGTTGCGGCGCGGCGCGCATGCAACCGGCTGGGCCATGCGCTCGCGACCGCGTTGGCGGCGCTCGAAGCCGTTACGCGTCCGGCCTGATCAGCCCGGCCATCGCCGTGACGCCGCCGCTGCCGGGGAAGACGCGCAGCAGCGCCGCCTGATCGAGCCCGAGATGCTGCGCGAGCACGCCCTTGCACAGCGCGCGCAGCTCCGCGGTCGGAGCGAGATCGCGGTTCTCGAACAGGCGATGCTGCGCAAGCCCCGGCCAGTCGGCGCGGACCTTGCCGCCGGCGACGGCTCCGCCGGCGAGGAAGGCGACCGTCGCGGTGCCGTGATCGGTGCCGCCGGTGCCGTTTTCCCGCACGGTCCGGCCGAACTCGGTGACCGCCAGTACCGCGGTGTGGGCCCAGGCGGCTCCCAGCCCTTGCTTGAGCGCGATCAGGCCCTGGTCAAGTTGGGTCAGCGGGTAGCGCAGCCGGGCCACCTGCGCGACATGCGTATCCCAGCCCCCCAGCTCCATTGCCGCGAGGCGCGGACCGTCCGCCGCCGCGAGCATCCGCCCGGCGACGCGCGCCAGCGCGGCAAAGGCGAAGCGGCCGGGACCGCGGCCGTCCCCCTGCATCGAGGCGATGAAGCCACGCTCGCGCAGCCCGTCCGCGAGGGCGGGGCCGGTCACCGGGTCGTGGCGGTTCAGGGCGGCGATCTGCTCGTAGAGACTGGTGGCGGGCGGGCGGAAATTCTCCGGCAGCCAAGAGCCGGCATGCGCCTGGCCGCGCAGGATGAGGGGCACGGTGGCGCCGATGGCGATGGCGTTGTCGCCGTGGACCGGGCGCGGCAACGCGCCGGCGACACGGTTGAGCCAGCCGCTGTCGATGCGCTGGTCGCCGTCGCCCATCTCCAGGAAATCCTGTGCCTCGAAATGGCTGCGCACCCGCCAGGCGCCGGCGATCGCGTGCACCGGCAGGAGTTCGCCCGCGGCATAGAGCGTGTGCATGCCGCCGAGAGCCGGATGCAGGCCGTAAAAGCCGCCGAGGTCGAGCGGCCCGCCCGGCTGCCCGGGCCGGCCCGTGAGCAGCGCGGTGCGCCAGGTCGCGAGAGCGTGGTCGCCGTAGGGGACCACGGCGGAGAGGCCGTCGAGTGCGCCGCGCAACAGGATGACGACGAGGCGCCGGTCGGTCGGGGCCGCGGCCAGTGCCAGCGAGGCAGGGCCGAGGGCGACGGCGCCGCCCAGACCCAGCAGGGCGGCACGGCGCGTCAGGCGAAAGGAGGGCGGGGCGGTGATCATCGGCGCATGAACTCCGGTGAGGCCAGCAAAAGGGCGAGGCCGTCCCGTCGCGAGCCGGCGCGCTGCACCGCCATGCGCGTCGCGGGCGAGAGCAGCGGGCCGAGAACGGCGTCCGCCACCGCGACGGGGTCGTGGCGTTCGGCGCGGGCGGCGAGGTCGTAGGACCAGTCCACCCGGCGCATCATCGCCTCGCCCGCCGCCCAGTCGGCGGCGGTGTCGGGCCAGCCATTGGGCAGCGGTGCGGCGAATAGCGGCTCGCCCAGGGCGGCCATCGCCGGCAGCACCGGGAAGCGCCGGCGCGGCGGCAGGGCGAGGGCACGCGTGGCGGCCACCACGTAGTCCGCCGGCGTGCGCAGCTTGGTCAGCGGGATGGCCGCCGCCGGATCGTCGATCAGGGCCTGGGCCGCCGATCCGAGATGGCCCCGCGTCGTTGCCAGGACGTGCTCGAGGCGGGCCACGCTCGCCGGGGGCGGGACGTCGGCGATGAAATGGATGGCGAGCCGGGTCGCCAGCGCACGGTACGTCGAGGGATGGTTGGCGATGAAGCGCAGGGCCGCCACGCCGCCGGCCTCGCCCGGGGGAAAGCGCTGGCCCATCAGCAGCGGCGTGCCCGGCTCGTGGGCGGCGGGATAGAAGCGGAAGGCAGGAGCGCCGCGCGCCAGCAGAGCGGGGGAGGCGATGCTCCAGCCGGTCAGGATCTTCGCGAAGTTGGTGACGTCGGCCTGGGTGTAGCCGGCGGCGGGCGTGAGCGTGTGCAGCTCGAGGCATTCGCGCGCGAGGTTCTCGTTGAGGCCGCGGTGGCGGCGCCGGCCGGCGATGCTGTCGGGGCCGAAGGACTGCGCGTTGTCGAGATAGAGCAGCATCGCCGGGTGGCGCATCACCGCCAGCAACATGTCCTCGAAGCGGCCGTTGACATGGGGGCGGATGGCGGTGCGGACATAGTCGCCCAGGACGGCGGCAACGAACGGACGCTTGAGGCTCACGGTGAAGTGGTTGAACCAGAACCACACCAGCCGCTCGCGGAACGGCATCGGGGTGTCGACCAGGTGCTCGCCGATGGCCCGGTTCTCGGCGAGGAAGAGGCGGCGCACGCGGTCGGGCTTCAGCTTGCGCTTGCGGTCGAGCCGGTCGGCGTGCAGCGCCTCGAGGCCCTGGACGGCGGTTGGGCCGGGGCCGTTGGCGAGCGGATCCGGGCGGTCCAGCTGGCCGCGCAGCCAGGCGGCGGCATCGGGCGGCATCGAGTCGCCGGGGCGCGGGCCATAGCCGAAGCGGATGCTGGCGGTGATGGGCTCGAGGGTCATGGCGGTGGCCATAGCAGCGCCGCGGGTGACGGGATGTGACAAAGTTTGCAGGCAGATTGCGGGTGCGCGCCGGCGGCGGAGCCCTGCCATGCACGACGCGCCGGGGATTCGGCGGCCCTGTCACGCCTTCGTGCTTGCAAAATCGGGCGCGAGAGGGCATTGCGCCGCCCACGTTCGCGCCCGGATGCACATCCGGCGCGCCTTTCGTGCTACCCATACCGCCGCACGCGCCCGGCCCCGACCGGGACCCCATGGAGGCCATCGTGTCCACGACCGCGCTCGAGAAGATTCGTAACATCGGCATCACCGCGCATATCGATGCCGGCAAGACCACGACCACGGAGCGCATCCTCTACTACACGGGGGTGTCGCATAAGATCGGCGAGGTGCACGACGGCAACACCACGACCGACTACATGGAGCAGGAGCGCGAGCGCGGCATCACCATCACCTCCGC
>JAGWQN010000018.1 GCA_028869995.1 Rhodospirillales bacterium | reverse complement strand
TGTTCCAATCACGATGGCGCGAGTGCCACGGCAGGTGGGCGTTAGCACGATGAGCCTCTCTAACTTGTTTTCAGTCGTGACGTTTCCGGAGCGCTTGCTGGCGAGGATCTCGGCGCGCATGTTCGCGACGATTCTGGCCGAAGGGCTGCTCCTGATCGTCTTGGCGACACTGGCATCCTTCTTTCTCTATGCGGATGCTCTGCATCAGCTGTCACATGCCTATCAAGCCCGCTACAAGTCCTATGTGCTTGCGGGCGAGCTGCGGACCAGTTCGGACGATCTGACGACGACGGCGCGATTGTATGTGGTGACGGGAAATCCCCAGTTCAGGAAGGAATACGAGGATATTCTTGCCATTCGTGATGGCAAGATGCCGCGACCGCAGCAATACAATAGAATATATTGGGATTTCGTTTCCGCGGGGATGCCAAAGCCGCGCCCGAACGGCGCGCAGGAGTCGTTCGAAGAGCGCATCCGCAAGGCGGGCTTTGACGGCGCCGAGTTTGCGATGCTGAAACAGGCGGAGGATCGGTCGAACGCGCTGGCCAAGCGGGAGGCGATCGCGATGAACGCCGTGGTCGGTCTTTTCCCGGACAAGACGGGCGCCTTCACCATCCACGGCGCGCCGGACCGGAACCTCGCGATCCACATGATGTTCTCTCCGGCCTATCTGCGGGAGAAGGCCGCTATCATGGAGCCGATCGACCGCTTTTTCACGCTGATGGATAAGCGGACAAAGCTCGCTGTGGTCGAGGCGGCGACCAACGTCTCGCACTATCGCGTGCTGACCATCGTGTTTCTGGCGATGCTCGCCCTGCTGGCACTGGGAGCCAGCTGGGCGACACTGCGAACGAGACAGGCCAACGAAGAGAAGTGGACGAAGCCCGTGCTGCGGTCCGGCTGGAGCGCGCTGCCGAATATCATCGTCGAGAGGCAGGCCGAGCTGGGGCTCGATCCGATCGACATGAATATCGTCATCCATCTGCTGCACGCCTGGACGAGTGCTGATGAGTTGCCGAGCCCGACGGTCGACAAGCTCGCCAAGGACATCGGCGTGAGCAGCCGCACGGTCCAGAAGCATATCGGTGGGCTTCAGGAATCGGGACTGATCAAGAGGGTGGAGCGGCGCAACACGCGATTGGGCAGCTCGACGAATTTGTACAGCCTTGACGGGCTGGTTCAGGCCGCGCGACGGATCACGGATCCGATGACAGGACCTGTGCCCGAAGGCGAGAGTGGTGCGGGCGAGCGACCGGAAGAAGGTGCGGGGGCCGGCCCGGGCAATGTGTGGAGCCGCATCCGTCATCGGCTGGGCGCGCTCTAAGCGCCCGCGGCAACGCCGCTGCCGCGAGATCGCTCGCGCTGATCTGTCGAATGCGGGTACGGAACGACATCCTGGTCAGGATGCGTCGGCTTCTTGGCGAAACGATCGTGGATCGGCGGTGACCGTTACGAGCGCGGCGGTCCGCTTCGGGTCAACCAGCGAGCGACGCAGGCGGCATAACGATGCGACGTGCGTGGCGGTTTCTCCTCAGGCGCTCCCGTCCGAGCTGACGACGACGTTGATCGTGTCATAACCCTTGATCCGGTAGATGATCATGGAGATCAGCCAGCTGACGAGGAACGCAGCGACGATCAGATAGCCGAGGATACCGAAATGATTGTTGATGGTGCCGATCGCGCCCCAGAACCCGCCTTGGCCCGTCAGACCCAGCTGATTGCCGATCAGGCCCAGGGCTTCGAAACCGCCTACGATAATAGCGACCAGTACGGAGACGGCGGTGATGGTGAGGTTATAGTAAAGTTTGCGGATCGGCTTGATGAAGGCCCACTGATAGGCGCCGACCATCAACATGCTGTCGGACGTATCGACCAGCGTCATCCCGGCGGTAAACAGGGCGGGGAAGACGAGGATCGACCAGACCGGCAGACCATGAGCGGCCTGCGTTGCCGAGATGCCGAGCACGCCGACTTCCGTCGCGGTGTCGAAGCCGAGGCCGAACAGAACGCCGAGCGGATACATGTGCCAGCTCTTTTCCACCGCATGAAAGAAGCGGCGGAACAGGCGTCCGAGGAGGCCGCGGTTGGCAAGTGCCAGGTCGATGTCTTCCTCGACGAGGGGGCCGCCCGCGCGCACGCTGCGGAAGGCGCGGTAGATCGTTACCAGAACAGCAACGTTTGCCGCGGCGATTGTCAGAAGGAAAAGAGCAGAGACACTCGTGCCAACGATGGCGCCGATATTTTTGAGCGTGCCAAAGTGATTCTGCAGAGCGCTGGCCGTAGCTGCGATCGCGATCGAGAGAGCAATGACGATGGTAGAATGGCCGAGTGAGAAGTAAAGGCCCGCGGAGATCGGTCGCTGGCCCTCCTGCATGAGTTTTCGCGTGACGTTGTCGATAGCTGCGATATGATCGGCATCGAAGGCGTGGCGCAGGCCAAATGTGTAGGCGAGGGCGGCCGTACCGATGAGGACAGGATAATCATGAAACGCGACGAGAGCCCAAGCCCAGGCCAGGCCGTTGGCGACCAGCAAAGTCCCGAGCAGGCCCACCGACCGCGCGCGGGTCGTGCGGGTTTGGTGGAGGAGGGAGGTCAGCATCGGGCTCATCGTCGTATTCCCCGCAAGACGGTTCGCGCCGCGCTGGCTGAATGACGGTCAGCGCCGTATGAAGTGTGAAAAATAAATCATACGTCTTACTGGCGGTCAAGCGAAGATCGCCGCGCCGGACGCTGCGCACGATGGCGGGGCGGACCCGCTCAGGGCGGGCAAATTAATGCGACGGCCTGCGTTGCCGCGAGAGAGGCAGTCGGCTGCCAGGCGTCGGCGATGGGAGAGCGCCGGCCCTCGCCCGGTGCAGCCGAACCGTCCTTCGGCTAGAGTCTGTTCTCTAATTGGGGCTGCTTGGTCAAGCTCTGATTGAGGGGTCTGCATCTGCCGGGGTCATGGTTCTCTTCGGGGTCGAGTTACTCGCCCCATGATGGATATCAGGGATGTGGCGCCGCTATGTCTGAGGCGGCCTGATCCGGGATTGGCATGGGACCGGCCAACGGACTCTTCGCGGTCGCCGTCACCCGCCGTCCCGGCAGGGACAGCGCCTCCGCCGGAGCGGAGCTGGTGTGGCGGGGCGAGCGTCAGGCCATCTTGGCCTCTACTCGCGTCCACCAGAACTCGGTGCCGTCAGTCCAGATGCAGTGCAGGATGACGGCGATCTTGCGCGCGACGGCGATGCGCGCCTTCTTGCCCCCGATGCGCTTCGCAAGCTTCATTCCCCACGCCTTCAGCGGCGAGAAGCGCTGCACCTTGGTCAGCAGCACATTCGCCGCCTCGTAGAGACAGGAACGGGTGAAGGCATCTCCGCATTTCGATATCCGGCCTTGCCGATCGGTTTCTCCCGACTGGTATCGGGTCGGGGTCAGCCCGAGATAAGGACCGACATCGCGAGCGTGTTGGAACCGGCTGGGCTCGTCGATGGTCGACAGGAAGGCGATCGCGGTGATCGGACCGACGCCGGGCACGGTCAGGAAGCGCTTCAAGGTTCCGTCGGCACGGACCAGACGGCGGATATCGCGATCGAGGGCCGCCACCTGCTGCACAACATGGCGACGGACTTCGGCGAGCCTGGATACCAATGCCTCGATCACCGGGAGCCCTTGCGAGAGCGCTTCGGCCTTGCGGACCAGGACGTCGGTGTTGCCTGGCCCGACAATCAGGCCAAATGTCTTCAGCAGACCCCGCAGCTGCGCATCCAACTCCGTGCGGATTGTCACCAGGTGATGGCGGGTGGCCAGCAGGGCGCGACGCTCGTGAGCGGGAATGCTTTTGGCCCTGACCTCGCGATACCAGCCCATCCGCAGGATGTCAGCCAGGCCGCGGGCGTCGCTGCGGTCGGACTTGCGCGGCCGCATCGACAGCGCCGCATTGGCATGACGGGCATCCATGCAGATCACCGGCAAACCGGCCGCCGTCAGCGCGTGGAACAGCCATGGCGTGGTCGCGCCGGTCTCTAAGCCAACCCGAACGACACCGGGCGCCTTCGATCGGATCAGATCCACCAAGGCCGGCGGGTCGGCCGCGGCCTTACCTTCGAAGACCAAACCTCCCTTCTCGTCCAGAATGCAGACACTGATTTCCTTGAGCGACACGTCCAGCGCGACATAGTGTTCCATGGCTGCTCTCCCGATGCCGATGTTCCCAAGGTCGATCATATCGACCCTGCATCGGGGGAGTGGTCGCCCCGATTACTCCATGTCAGGGTTAGATAGAAGCGTAGCCTGCGTGACGAAGATAAGCGGCGCATTCGTCGGCGTTGAATGCGGCAAGCAGGTCGCCGAGCTTTCGCCAGGTTGCCTCGACGGATCGTTCATCGGCCTTGCGCAGCATCGCCTTGAGCTTGGCGAAGGCCATCTCGATTGGATTGAGGTCGGGGCTGTAGGCGGGCAGGAAGAACAGCCTGGCACCGACGCTGCGGATCGCGTTGCGCGCCGCTTTGCCTTTGTGGCTGCCGAGGTTGTCGGCAACGACGATGTCGCCTCGCTTGAGTGTGGGCACGAGGAACTGCTGGACCCAGGCGGTGAAGGAGATCGCGTTGATCGGCCCGTCGATGACGCAAGGTGCGACGATGCGGTCGTGTCGCAGCCCGGCGAGGAACGTCAGCGTCTGCCAGTGCCCGTGCGGGACCTTGGCCAGAAGCGGTTCGCCTCGCGGGCTCCAGCCGTACGTGCGGGTCATGTTGGTCTTGACCCAGGTCTCGTCGACAAAGACCAGTCGAGCCGGATCAAGGCGGTGCTGATAACGGCGCCAGCGTGTCCGTAGCCGCGCCAGGCTCGGCCGTTCTGTCTCGCTTGCCAGCAGCGTTTTTTTTGAAGGTAAGGCCCTGGCGACGCATGAAGCGCCAGACCGTGTCATGAGACACTGCGATGCCGTCAGCGCGCAGATCAGCGGCGAGGGCGCGCACCGTCCAATCCGACTTGGCCGCGAGGCGGGCGCTGAACGCGTCGGACAGGCTGAGAAGGATCGGCGGGCGGTTGCCGCCGATCTTGCGAACCGCCAGGCCATGGCCGGCTCGCGAAAGCTGGCCCATCCGCACCGCCGAGGCCACCGACACACCAAAGCGCTTCGCCGCTTCCCGCACGCTCGATCCTTCCGCAAGGGCCGCAGCAACGCGAATACGCAAATCAAGGGAAAGCGGTCGAGCCATCGCTCCTGGCCTCCTGCCCAGCAGCAATCTTGAATCACGCCACCCCCGCGTCGCGGAACCCCACCCCGATTCAACGAAAGACTGACAGACTCTAGGCCGCGCCGCGGGTTTCGGCGAGGAACTCCGCAACCAGGGCCTCGAGTGGGCCATGCGCAGCGAAGCCGAGCGCGAGGGCGCGCGCGGGGTCAAAGCGAGCCGGCCAGGTGGCGACGATTGCCTGGATCTCGGGTGCGGCCACGCGGCGGACCAGCGCGGCGGCTCCGGGCTTGGCCGCCTCCAGAGCCGCCAGCATCTCGCCGACGCTGACCGTCAGCCCCGGCGGATTGACGGAGCGATCGGGCCCCATCGCCGCGGTGTCCAAGGTCGCCGCGTGCAGAAGCCAGTCGGTGGCGTGGGCGGGGCTGGTGATCCAGAGCCGGAAATCGTCGGCGACGGGAAGTTCCGCCTCCTCGCCGCCCAACGGCTCGCGCAGGATGGACGAGACGAAGCTGCTGGCGGCCTTGTTAGGCCGGCCCGGCCGGATCGAGACGGTGGGCAGGCGGAGCGTTACCGCGTCGAGGAAGCCGCGGCGCGTTGCGTCGGCGAGGATCAGCTCCGCGGCTGCCTTCTGCGCTCCATAAGAGTTCGCCGGCACCTGCCGCGTTGCCGGCCCGATGACTTCGTCGGGAGCGGCCGAAAAGCTTGCAACGGAGCTCGTGAACACGACGCGCGGAGGGCGCGTCAGGCGACGGCATGAATCCACGACCGCATCCGTACCGCGCAGGTTCACGCGGCGGCCGAGGTCGTAGTCGGCCTCGGCCGCCGCGGACACGACGGCTGCGAGGTGAAAGACAATATCCGTGCCCATGGGCATCGCGTTTGCCGGGAGGTCGGCGACATCACCGGCAACGGACCGGACGGGGAAGGGAGCATCGGGCGGCGGAGGCGCGACAATGTCGAACAAGGTCAGTTCGGTGACAGGCTGATCGCCGATCCGCCCTTCGCGCGCCAGTCGGCGAGCCAGCCGTTGGCCCAGAAATCCGCCGCCGCCCGTGATCACGATCCGCATCATGCCCCCCCAGTCTGCTTTCCCCGAGGGGGCATGGTTGCGGCTATTTCGTCAACTGGCCCCGGAGCTCGCCGCCCTTATGTGCTGCGGTATGGAGGTTGACGTAGGCATCGCCGGCCTCGATCGTCTTGATCTGCTGCGCGGTCAGCGTGGCCGAACCCGTCATCGGGCTGGGGCCCACCTTCATCGGTACCATCACACCGGCGTTCTTGCCGACGGGCGCCGGGCCGTGAATATGCGCGGCGAACGGCTTGAGGCCGCTGTAAGTCACCGTCCAGGTCGCCTTCTTGGTCGCGGTGTCGATTGTCACGGTGGCGCTTCCCGTGGCGGACGTGTGCACCGGCGGCACCTGCTGGGCGCCTGTCAGCGTGGCGTGAAACGTCTCCGTAGCGGCAAAGGCACTGGTCGAGAACAGCAGCCCGGCGGCGAAAGCCGTGAGAGCAAGGCGGGTCATCTGTAGCCTCCCTGTTTGAATGGCATGGCGCATGTGGGTGCCGGTGGTCCTTGTGCAAGCGCCCCCTCGCCAGGAGCTTGGCCTCATGAGCGATACGTCATCGGGGCCGGAGGTCGATGCGACGCCAAGGCCGCTGCCTGCGCGCGTGCCGATCCGTGGCGCACACGCCGTGCTCGAGCCGCTGCACCCTCGCCACGCCGCCGAATTGTGGCAGTCGGCGCGACAGGCCGACGACAGCTGGACCTTCATGAGCTATGGCCCCTTCGCGAACGAGGCGGGGATGCGCGCCCAGGTCGCGGCCCTGGCTTCGACGCACGACCCCATGTTCTGGGCGGTGCGACCGGTGGTGACGGGGGTCGTGTCGGGGTGGCTCGCGCTGATGAACATCGAGCCGCGGCATGCCGCGATCGAACTCGGCGGGATCTGGTTCGCGCCACGTATGCAGCGAACGCGTGCCGCGACCGAGGCCATGTTCATGCTGCTGCGCCTGGCCGCGGACGACCTCGGGTACCGGCGACTGGTGTGGAAATGCGACTCCCGCAATGCGGCCAGCCGTCGGGCGGCAGACCGGCTCGGCTTTACCCACGAGGGCCGGCATCGTGCCCACATGGTGGTGAAGGGGCGGCGGCGAGACACCGACTGGTATTCCATTCTCGATGACGAATGGCCGACGTGCCGCGATGCGCTGCTGGCCTGGTTGGCGCCCGAAAATTTCGGTCCGGACGGAACGGCGCGGCGCGGCCTCGCCGAGATCCGTTCGGGGATCCGATCCGTCTGAGGCGGATAGGCGCAGGCTGATCGGAGAGGGAATGCCTGTGATCAATACGGCCAGGGCACGCCAACCGGTCCGACGATCCGGTCCGGAAGGACACGGGCGTCAGCCCAGCGTCGGGAAGCGCCCTGCTGCCGAGCGCTCGGCCACCGCGTCGAGGACGAGGCCGGGGATCCACCCGAGCAGGCCGCGCCGCTTGGGCCCGATCCGCACCGCCCGTGCCTTCTCGCCCCCCAGCTCCCGCACGAGCGAGCCGACATCCCCGATACCGTCGGCGAGCCCGACCGCGACCGCGCGTTCACCCAGCATGTAGCCACCGTCGAAGAGTTCCTCGCCGCCCGTGATGGCCGTGCCGCGCTGGCGTTTTACCCACCCGATGAACCCCTTGTGGATGTCGGCCATCAACGCTTCGACGAAGGCGGCGTCGTCGGCCTTTTCAGGCAGGAACGGATCCAGCCGCTGCTTGTTGGTGCCGGCCTTGTAGACCCGGCGCTCGATGCCCAGGCGGGCGATCGCCTCCGGGAAGCCAAAGCCGCCGCCGATCACGCCGATGGAGCCGACGATGCTCATCGGGTTGGCCACGATCCGGTCAGCGGCGCAGGCGATCCAGTAGCCGCCTGAGGCACCGACATCGGCAATGGCGGCATGAATACGGAAGCCACCCTTGTCGGCAGCACTGCGCAGCGCGGTGGCAACCAGATCGGACTGCACGGGCGAGCCGCCCGGGCTGTCGATGTCGAGCACGAGGTGCCCGCACCGCTTCGCGAGCGCCGCGGCGCGCGCGATCGGTTTCTCATAGGCCCCGATGTGGATGGACCCGCGTCGCGCGATCATGCCGTGCAGGACGAGAACCGGAATACGGGGGCGGCGGAACGGGAGCTTCATGGCTGGTCCCAGCAACCAACGTGGCGGACCCGTGTCAACCCGAGGGTCGCTTCGCGTCGCATCAGCGTGTTGGCACGCGCCGCCGGGCGCGGGAGTCGGCGAGCATGCCGAGCGGCAGCAGCCATTGCGGGATGCGCGCAGCGATCCAGTGCAGCGGAATGGCTCGTGGCGCGCTGCGCGGAAGCGGCAAGTCGCTCGTGTCCCCGGTCGCAAGCCACCGTCCCAACCGGCTGCCCAGAGCGGTCGAGAGCGCCACGCCTCGCCCGTTGCAGGTGATGGGCGCGATCCAGCCAGGCGCCGGCTCGAAAACGCGGGGCAGGAAGTCGGGTGTCAGCGAGGCGCGTGCAGACCAGACGATGTCAAAGCGGGCCGGCGCCAACTGTGGGAAGACCTGCCCGAGCCGTCGCGCCAATAACGGTGGCAGCCAGCGACGAGCGCCCACCTGCGTCAGCGGCGCCATCCCCCCGGTGACCAGCCGGCCGCTCTCGTCGATGCAGCAGGCAAAGAGATTGTGACGCGTGTCCGACATGGACTCGCCGCCGGGCAGGATCGATGCCCGTTGCTCTTCCGACAGGAACGGAGTCGCAAGTTCGTAGACGACGAGGGGGACCGTTCCCGCAGCTCCCGCGTCCCCGGTCAGGCCGGGCGACTGGGCGTTGGTCGCCTGCAGCACCCGCGCCGCGGTCACGCTGCCCGTCTGCGTGATCAGCCGCCAGCGCTCGCCATGGCGCTCGAGGCGCCGCACCGATGTGCGCTCATGGATCCGAGCCCCGGCCCCCGCGGCGGCTCGCGCAAGACCCCTTGTATAGCTCAGCGGGTTGAGGTGCCCGCCCGACGGATCGGCGAGGGCGCCATGGAAATGTGGCGAGCCCACGCGCCGGCGCGTCTCCTCCGCCGAGAGCAGCGTGGCGGTGCTGCCGAAGCGCTGCCAGGCGTCGAGGCGCCGTTCCAGTGTGGCCACGAGGGCCGGCGCATGCGCGGGGTTGAGCCAACCCGATTGGCGTGCCCCGCAATCGATGCCGAAACGGCGAATCAGCGCAAAGACCTCCCCCGGAGCGCCGAGCACGAGACGGATGAACGATTCGCCTCGCTCCGCCCCGAAGGCACGCAGCACATCGTCCGGACCGATGCGCGGCAGGCTCGGCACCACCAGACCGCCATTACGGCCCGATGCACCGTGACCCACCGCCACCGCCTCCAGCACCGCCACCGTCCGTCCGGCCTGTGCTGCCGCCAGAGCCGCCGCCAGGCCATGAATGCCCCCGCCGATGACGGCGATATCGACATCAAGATCGTGCTCCAGCGCGGGATAATCCGCCTCCTCCCTCGCCGACGCCGCCCAGACGCTGGGATCCTGCACCATCGCAGCCGTTTCGATGCAGTGGCTCGGGTTCGCCGCTCCGGTCTTTACTTTCCGAGGCGCTGCACCAGCTGCGTGACCGCATTGGTGGAAACCTGGCCCGTGGTCACCACCTTGCCCCCCGCTATCTTCCACTCACGGAACGGGCCCGTGATGTCGCCGACCTTGTCAAAGGAAATCGGACCGATCACCCCCACATAGCGGATCGGCTTGTGCGCCTTGATCAGGGCCAACGCCTTGCGAAAGCCATCTGGGCCCGCGGTGATGGGCGTACCCTTCGGGTCCACCGAGGCGCGGATGCCGGCGACGATGGCGGCCGGGTCCGGCTTTCCCGCGATGGCGATCGCGAGCCCCATGATCGCGGCGGCGTCATAGGACTGCACCGCGCCCGGCGAACCCGCATCCAGCCCCGAGAAGGCCTTGAAGTGCTGGTTGAAATAGGTGGTCGAGGCGGTGCGCTCGGTTCCCGAGGAGGTGCCGAAGGCATGGTTGAGATATTTCGCCCCCACGGCCTTGATGAAGCTTGCGCTGTTCATGCCGTCGTTGAGCAGGAATTTCTGGGGCCCGCCTTGGCTGATCCAGGCGCGGGCGATGGTCGCGCCATCGACGGGATAGCTGACGAGGTAGAGCGCATCCGGCTTGCCGGCCATGGCCGCCGTGACCTCAGCCGCATAGGAGGATTGCTTCTCGTTGTAGGGAGTGTCGGAAGTAATGGTGCCGCCAAGCTTGCGGTAAGCGGCAGAAAATTCGCGGACCATGTTGGCGCCGAAATCATTGTTGACATGGATGATCGCGAGCTTCTTGTAGCCGAGTGCCATGGCATACTGCGCGGCCACCACGCCCTGCAGTGCGTCGGACGTGATCGTGCGGAAAAAGATGCCGTTGGTCTTGCCCTCTTCGCCCAGCGTGGTCAGCGTCGGCGAGGACGAGGCCGGCGAGATCTGCGGGATCTTCGCCGGTGCCGTCACGGCCGTCAGGATGGGCAGGGTCACCGACGAGATGATGCCGCCGATCAGGCCGGGCACATGCTCGATATCGACCAGCTGCTTCGCCTGGTCCGCTGCGACCGAGCCGCTCGTCTGGGCGTCGCGCACGTCAGCTGCCAGCTTGCAGCCCGCCGCGCCGCCCGCCTTGTTGATGTCGCTGAGCGCCATCTGAACCGCCTTCGCGCCAGCCTGGCCATACGCTCCGGCGGGTCCTGTCAACGACATGACAACGCCGATCGTGGTGGTGCAGGCACCGGCCGTGCCGGTGGTGAGCGCGATGGCGAGCGCAACGAACAGCGGTGCCTGGAACCGCATTTTCATGAAGCGTCCTCCCCTTGGCTTGATGTTGGTGATGTCAGCGTGCGGCGGAAGCGGATTTCTCGCAAGCGCCTCCGCCCGGCGCATGGCTCAAGTCGTATTTCATGATCCGCCCATGCCGTCCCTCGCGGTCGCGTTCGAGGGCGTAGACGTCGCCTTCGAGAGGCCGGCGCTGCGCCAGTACGGCCTTGAGCGCGCCGTGATCCGCTTCATCGAGCCGCATGCTCGCCGCACGCAGGTGTGCCGTGAGATGGGCGCCATGGCGAACGCCGACGATGGCCGCACCCACGCCTTCCTGTTCCAGGACGTAGCGGGTGGCGATCGTGGAGATGTCCGTCCCGTGGCGGCCGGCGATGGCGGCCAGCGTGTCGAGCAGGGCCTGGAAAAAATCCCATCCCCCGACGTCGTCGATGATGAGCTTGTATTTCACGAGGCTGCGGTTTTCGAGCGCCATGCCGGGATCCGCCCGGCCGCGCCACCGCTCGGCGAGGAAGCCGCCGGCGACGGTTCCATAACACAGAAGCGAGACCCCGTGCGCGCCCGCCCATCGCGTCATCTGCCTTGCGGGCCGGTCGTCGAGCACCGAATATTGCACCTGCATCGTGCTCATCTGCACCCCGGCCTCGGCCAGCGTGCGCAACGATGCCGTATCGAAATTCGTGCCTCCGAGCAGCCGTATCCGGCCGCGATCGCGCAAGGTCGCGAGCGTGCGTGCCGTCTCGACCCAGCCGGGAACGGCCAAATCCCACCAGTGGAACTGGACTAGGTCCAGCGTTTCAACGCCGAGCCTCGCGCACGAGCGATCGATCAGCCTCTCGACCTCGCCTGCGTCCAGCGTGGCCAGGCTCGATAGGTCCGGCACGAACTTGGTGTGCACGCGCACACCCGCCGCCTGATCGGGGCGCGTCCGCCGCCAGTCACCGATCAGCTGTTCGACGCCGGTGTAGATATCGGCGCAATCGAACGCGGTCAGGCCCGCCGCGACATAGGCATCCATGTCTGCGAGCGCCGCTGCGCGATCGACCGTGCCGTGCCCGCCGGCGAGCTGCCAGCCGCCCTTGATGAGGCGCGGGATGGTGTAGCCCGGCGCCAGGGTCCGCTGCTCAAGGTTCATGTCTTCGTTACCTCCGAGCGGCGGAACCGGTGCTCGCGAAGCCGGGTGATGCGTAGCTGGCTGGGACAGTTCGGGTCGGGGCAGGCGATGAGATCGTCGGTGGCCATCCAATCCGCGGGATCGCATCGCCGCTGCTTCGCCGCCAGCAGCGGCAGAACGGACGCCAGCGAGTAGATCGAAAAACCCTGGCCGGGGGGGAGATGGAGCATCTCGCCCTGCAGTTCGAACCAATCGCCGCGCCGGGCCCCGCAGTAGAGCGTGGCTCCCTCCGGCGCTTCCACGGTGACGCGCAGGTCCCAGATCGTGAACGCGTCGCTCATGGCATCCGCGCAAACGACAGCGTCGCCTGGCCGTGACGGCGAATGACGGCGCAGGCGGCGGCGAGAGCTGCGACATCGGCAACGCGGCCGACGACGCTGCCGGCGATCCAGCCGACGGGGAAGAACAACCGTGCCTGCGGGCCGTAGAACAGACCGATGTCGAAGACCGGCGCCTCGCCGCCGCCCCAGAACCGAGCCGGCAGGTAGGTCAGGACGATCTCGCCCGGTTGCGGCATGACGGTCCCGCACTCGACGGGCAGCGGTGAGCGCTCACGGTCGGCCAGCATCGCGTCTGGGACCGGGCAGGAGATCTCGGGGCCCGTCCACATCGCGTGCACGCCCGGGATGGCCCGCGGCTCGGCGAGCAGGTTCCAGAGGAAGCCGGCGTTGGCCGGAGCGCGCGTTGCGTCGAGCGCCGCCGTGACGTCCAGACCCGAGCGGGCCTCGCTGATCCGAATTCTCTGCGCCAGGATTGCCTCCTGCATGCTGCTGCTCGACGCCGCCGGCTTGCCTGCGGCGCGGGAAGCATGCCTTGATGTCGCGCCCGGTCAAGGGATCCGGGACAAGGAGTGGCGGGCCGAACCGGCCACGGGAGACGGGGTTTGCTGGAAGTCCACGACGCGGTGATCCGTTTCGGCGGGGTGGCGGCGGTCGACGGCGCCAGCCTCACCGCACCACCTGGCTCCATCACCGGGCTCATCGGACCCAATGGAGCCGGCAAGACGACGTTGTTCAACCTCGTTGCGGGGGCCCTCCGCCCGCTCGCCGGGGAAATTCGTTTTGAAGGACGATCGCTGACGGGCATGCCGGCGGCCTCGCGCCTTGCCTTCGGACTGGCGCGAACCTTTCAGATTCCGCGACCGTTCCCCGAGCTGTCGGTGCTCGAGAATCTCATGGTCGCTGGTCCGCATGGCGGGCTGCTGGCGGCCCTGGCGCCAGCCCGCACGCGTGCGCGGGAACTCGCCGCGCGCGTGCGGGCAGAGGAAATCCTCGCCCGCCTGGACCTGGCTGCGCTCATGGGTGAACCCGCGCGCGTGCTTTCCGGCGGGCAGCGAAAGCTGCTGGAGCTCGGCCGGGTGCTGATGGCCCGCCCAAGGATGATCCTGCTCGATGAGCCCGCGGCGGGCGTCAGCCCGGTGCTGCTCGAGACGATCGGGCGGATTCTCGCGCAGTTGCGCGACGAGGGCATCGGCTTGCTGATGGTCGAACACAACATGGCGTTCGTCACCGGACTTTGCGACCGCGTCTACGCCATGGAATCGGGGCGTGTCATCGCCGAGGGCAGCCCCCGTGCGGTGCTGGCCGACACGCGTGTCGCGGAGAGCTATCTGGGGGCCGCGGTATGACGGCGCTGACGGTCGAGAACATCGTCGCCGGCTACGAGAGCGGCATGCCGATCGTGCGTGACGTTTCCTTCAGCCTCGATGCAGGGGAGATCGTCACCGTCATCGGCCCGAATGGAGCCGGCAAGTCCACGCTCACCAAGGCCATCGCCGGCCTCGTGCCGGAGCGGACCGGCTGCGTCCTGATGGACGGCAAGCCGATCACCGCACCGGCGCACGCGCTGGCGCATGTCGGGATCGCCTTCGTGCCGCAAACCGAGAATGTCTTTACCCGCCTGACCATCCGAGAGAATCTGCAGATTGGCGCGGCGCTCCTGCCTCGCGCCCGGCGTGCCGGGCGGATCGATGCGGTCCTGGACATGTTCCCCGATCTCGCCACCCGCCCCACGCTGGCGGCCGGCCGTCTGTCCGGCGGGCAGCGGCAAATGCTGGCGATCGCGCGCGCGCTGATCGCGGAGCCAAGGGTGCTGCTCCTCGACGAGCCCTCGGCCGGCCTTTCGCCGGCGCTGGTCGAAGGGGTGTTTTCCTCCATCGCCGCCATCGCGGCAGGCGGCGTTTCTGTCGCGCTTGTGGAACAGAACGTCGCGGCGGCCCTGCGCATCGCGCACCGTGCCCTGGTGCTTGTCGAGGGGCGTGTCGCGCATGACGGACCGGCGGACCCGCTGCGTTCCGGCAAGCTTCTGGCGCGCCTTTTCCTTGGGGGCACGGGCGATGACC
Organism: Rhodospirillales bacterium; assembly: GCA_028869995.1. Lineage (GTDB taxonomy): Bacteria > Pseudomonadota > Alphaproteobacteria > Acetobacterales > Acetobacteraceae > JAJXXT01. The sequence continues at coordinate 39,695 of JAGWQN010000018.1, read as the reverse complement.
CTGTAACATGAACCCGCAATTCCTTGCCGATGGCATTCTGACCGGCGCGCTACTCGGACTCGGCGGTGTCGGCCTCACCCTCACTTATTCGATTTTGCGCTTCGCCAACTTTGTGCACGGCGATTTCCTCACCGCCGGCGCCTATCTGGCGCTGGTGCTTGCGGGCGTCCTCTCCCAGTTCCTCGGCGGCGACGGCATTGGTCCCTTCTCCTTCGGCTGGCCGTTGATCCTTGCGCTGCCGATCGCCATGGCCGCGACCGGCGTGCTGGCGCTGCTGTTGGACTGGATGCTGTTCCGCCGCCTGCGCCGGCGCGGCGAGGAAATCGTCCTCGTCATGGCCAGCTTCGGTGCCTCGCTCGCGCTGCGCAGCCTGATCGAGTTCGCGTTCACCCCTGAGCCGAAGTATTACAGCCAGGATCTGCAGATCGCGCTCCCTCTCGGCTTCGGCGTGCGCGCCACGCCCGACCAGCTTGCGGTTGTCGCGCTGGCGGCCGCCAGCGGGCTTGTCCTGCACGTCCTGCTGACCCGGACGGCGGTGGGACGCGCCATGCGTGCGGTCGCGGAAAACCCCGACCTCGCCCGCGTTGCCGGCATCGATCCGGCCCGCGTGGTGCGAACGACGTGGTGGCTCGGCGGTGGGCTGGCGGCACTCGCCGGCGTGTTCCTTGGCCTGACGGTGCAGATCCGACCTTATATGGGCTTCGACCTTCTGCTGCCGCTGTTCGCGGGAGTCATTGTGGGAGGTGTTGGCAGTGTTCCCGGCGCGCTTGCCGGCGGCATGATCGTGGGCATCGCCGAAGCGCTGGCGGTGCCCATCATCGGCGCGGCCTGGCGTGGCGGTGTCGCGTTCCTGTTGCTGCTGGCGGTGTTGCTGGTGCGCCCGCAGGGGCTGTTTGGCATGGAACGATGAAGCGATGATCGGCTTGCTCTCCTACCTCGTCTTTTTTGTGACCGAGGCCCTGGTCAACTTCATCGCCGTTCTCGGGCTCAACGTGCAGTGGGGCTTCGCCGGCCTGTTCAATGTCGGCGTGGCAGGTTTCATCGGTATCGGCGCCTATGTCTCCGCGCTCCTGACGGCACCGCCTTGGTATGGTCCGCCGGGCCCGGGCCATGTCGGTGGGCTCGGTCTTCCCGTGCTCGTGGGATGGCTGGGGGCGATGCTCGCCGCCGCCGGGGCCGCTGCCGTTGTCGCCCTCGCCACCTTGCGGCTGCGGGCCGATTATCTCGCAATCGGAACATTTGGCATTGCGGTCGCCTTGCAGGAGTTGGCGGCCAATGCGCAAGGGTTGACCGGCGGACCGTTCGGCATCGCCTTCATCCCGCATCTGCTGGCCTTCGTTCCGCCCGGCGGGCTTGTGCGCGGGTTGCTCGATCTCGCGACGACAGCCGTCGCCGCCGGTGCCGCCTGGTTTGCGATCGATCGGGTCACTGCCGGACCCTTCGGTCGGGCTCTGCGGGCGCTGGCGCAGGATGAGGCCGCAGCCGCCTCGCTGGGCTGCGAGCCGCGCCGCTTGCGTATCCAGGCCATGGCTCTCGGAGCCGCTGCGATGGGCCTTGCGGGCGCGGTGCAGGCGAGCCTGATCGGCTATATCGCGCCCGATAATTTCGTGCCCGTCCTGACATTCCAGATCTGGGCCATGCTGGTGGTCGGTGGCATGGGCAGCCATCGTGGTGCTCTCGTCGGTGCGTTCGCCGTCTGGGGGCTTTGGAGTGCGGCGGGGGCACTCTTTGCCGTGGTCCTGCCGGCTTCCATGGCGACGGGCGGAGCCTCGTTGCGCATCGTCGCCATCGGTGTGGCGATCGCCGCCTCTCTCTTGTTGCGGCCGCGCGGACTTTCGCCGCCCGGGCGCATTGTCTCCCGCTTCTTGCGCGAGCGTCTCAAGACCAGCCGTCCTGGACGTGGAGGCTTGCCGCCAGCTCGCCGATGACACGGTAGCAATCGAGGACGTTCGCCACCGAGGAGTTGGGTTCTCGCCGCTCGCGTATGGCCGCAACGAACTCGCGATCCTGCAACTCGATGCCGTTGCTGCTGATGGCGACGCCGGAGACGTCGATCGTTCTCTCGCGGCCGTCGAACAGGTCGTCGTAGCGAGCGATGTAGGTTCTGCTGTCGCCGATGTAGCGGAAGAAGGTGCCGAGCGGTCCGTCGTTGTTGAAGGAGAGCGAAAGCGTGCCGATCGCGCCGGTCTCGCTCTTGAGCTGGATCGACATGTCCATCGCGATGCCAAGCTCCGGGTGCCGTGGGCCTTGAATCGCGTTGGCTTTGGCGATTCGCCCCGCCTGGTAGGCAAACAGGTCGATCGTATGCGCAGCGTGGTGCCAGAGCAGATGGTCCGTCCAGCTCCGCGGCTCGCCTTTCGCATTCATGTTCGTGCGGCGGAAGAAGAAGGTCTGCACATCCATGTGCTGAACAGAAAACAAACCGGAAACGATACGGTGATGCACCCATTGATGGCTGGGGTTGAAGCGCCGCGTGTGACCTACCATGCAGGTAAGCCCGGTCTCGCGGCTCTTCGTCGCGACTGCCTGTGCGTCGGCCCAGGAATCGGCGAGCGGGATTTCGACCTGGACATGTTTGCCGGCTTCCATGCAGGCGATCGCCTGTGCGGCGTGCATCTGTGTCGGCGTGCAGAGGATCACGGCGTCCACGTCCTTCCGGGCGAGGGCCTCGGCGAGCTCGGTGCCGCTGTGCTGGGCGCCATATCGGGCGGCGACGGCCTTGGCCTGCTCCGCGGTGCGGCTGATGACAGAGATGATCTGGACGTCGTCGATCTGCGTCAACGCCTCGAGATGCTTTTCACCAAACGCTCCGGCTCCGGCGATAGCGATGCGCATGATCGGATCCTTTCGATAAGAGAGCGTGGCGGCCCGGCCGCAGCGGTCACTCCAGCGGGGCGAGAACCAGGTGACCGATGGCCGTATTGCTGCAGGGAACGTGGTAGTGGCGGTGCAGGCTCCTGGTGGCCCTCCCCAGTGCCCCGCGCATGATCAGCCACATCACCAACTCGATCCCCTCGGAGCCGCTCTCTCGCAGGTATTCGATATGCGGGATGCGCCTGAGCGCGTCGCTGTCCCCGACCATGCCATCGAGAAACCGGTTGTCCCACGCCGCGTTGATCAATCCCGCGCGTGGCCCCTGCAACTGGTGACTCATGCCGCCGGTACCCCAGACCTGCACGTTGAGATCGGCGGGGAAACTCCCGACCCCGCGGCGGATCGCCTCGCCCAGCAGCCAGCATCGGTTGCCCGACGGCACCGGATAGGTGACGACGTTGACGGCCAGCGGCACGACCCTGACCGGCCATGCGGCCGGTGTGCCGAACATCATCGACAACGGCACCGTAAGACCGTGATCGACATCCATCTCGTTGATGATCGTCATATCGAAATCATCGAGGATCAGGCTTTGCGCCAGGTGCCAGGCGAGGTCGGGATGACCCACCACATCGGGCACCGGGCGCCGTCCCCAACCTTCATCCGCCGGCGCGAAGCGTTCGGCGCAGCCGATCGCGAAGGTGGGAATGAGCTTCATATCGAAGGCGGAAGCATGATCGTTGTAGACGAGGATGACCACGTCAGGCTTCTGCTCGGCCTCCCACCGCCTGGTCCATTCGTAGCCATCAAAGATAGGCTTGAAATACGCGTCCTGTGTCTTGCCCTGGTCCACGGCGACGCCGAGCAGCGGCACATGACTGGTGGCGACCCCTCCCGTGATCCGTGCCATCAGCGCTTCTCCCGGATCGAGCGCATTCCTTCCGGCGAACGTCCTCCAGCTTTCATCATCGCCTGATACTGCTCGACCGTCATCCCCGTCATCGTCGAGACCGCCTGAACGAAGCTCAGGCCATCGGTCGAGAAGATCTTGGCAAGAAAGTAGATGTTGCCTCCTAAATCGAGAAGGCGGTTGTAGTCGCGGGCCAGTACTGCCTGCTTCTGCTCTTCCGTGATCGGCCACTCGGCGAGATAAGCGGCTTCGTTCTCCTTCCAACGCGCCCTGTTTTCCGGCTTCATCAGGCTCATGGCGAACTGGTTGAGGTGAAACCCCTGGCGCGCCCGGGCCGCTGTGTAGATCCGTGTTCCGGGAATATCGTCGAAATCAGCAAGATATTGCTGGATATGCGGATGTGCGTCTGTCTGCGGCGTCGTCATAGCCCGCGCTCCTTCAGTTGAGCGTCGAGCCGGGGAAAAACGCGTCGCGCGTTGCCTTCAAAGATCGCATGGCGCTGCTCCGGCGTGATCGGCAGCGCGTCGATGTAGCGCTTGGTGTCGTCGAAATAGTTCCCGGTCGTCGGATCGATGCCCCGAACGGCGCCAACCATTTCTGATCCGAAAATAATATTCTTGGTCTCTATCACGGTGGCGAGCAGGTCGATGCCTGGCTGGTGATAGACACACGTATCGAAAAAAACGTTGTTCATGAGGTGGGTATTAAGGCTGGGGCGCTTCAGCATATCGGCAAGGCCGCGGTAGCGGCCCCAGTGGTACGGCACAGCGCCACCACCGTGCGGAATGATGAAGCGCAGCTTGGGGAAGCGAGAGAAAAGATCGCCTTCGATCAGTTGCATGAAAGCAATCGTGTCGGCTGCGATATAGAAAGCACCTGTCGCGTGCAGCCCGGGGTTGCAGCTTCCCGAGACATGGATCATCGCCGGCACGTCGAGCTCGACCATCGCCTCGTAAAACGGGAACCAGTATGGATCCGTCAGCGGAGGATGCCTGAAATGTCCCCCGCCCGGATCGGGGTTCAGGTTGCAGCCGACGAAACCCATCTGCTCGACGCAACGTCGCAACTCGCCGATCGAGGCGGCGAGGTCGCTGCCCGGGTTTTGCGGCAGCTGGCAGACACCGACGAACGTTTCAGGAAACAGGCGGACGACGCGCGCAATGAGGTCGTTGCAAGCCCGCGACCATGCCTCGCTCATGGCCTGGTCGCCCACGTGATGCTCCATGGCGCTCGCGCGGGGCGAGAAAATCGTCATGTCCGCGCCGCGCTCACGCAGCAGGCGGAGCTGATTGCGCTCGATGCTCTCGCGGATTTCGTCGTCGGAAATCGCCGGGTAGGCGGGAGCGCCCCGTCCCTCGCGAAACGCGGCCTTCTGCGCGTCGCGCCATTTGTTATGAGCCTCGGGGGCTGTGGTGTAATGCCCATGGCAGTCGATGACGAGCGTCACGATGAACGTTCCTCCCTGTCTGCAACGGTGCCGCGCGCGTCGCTGTATCCGCAGCCTTGGTCGGGACCGCTGTCGTCCCGAGGATGGCATCGGGGCTGGGCAGTTGCCAAACGATAATGTGGCTCGCCGGGAGGAGGCCCTCGGCGATCCTTTTCGAGGTCGCGGCGGCGCGTGCTTGACGGCGCGGGCCCGCCGGCGGCAAGGACAGGACATGGCGATGGAGGAAGCGAGCATGGGGGAGCGGGTCAGGAGTTGGCATTCCGCCCCCTCGAAACCGCGCTACCGTCCGCCACCGGGCGCGGTGGATGCGCACTGCCACGTGTTTGGCCCGATGGCGCGCTTTCCCTTCAGTTCCCGTGCTAAATATGTGCCCGCGGATGCCGGCGCGGAGATGCTTTTCGCGCTGCGCGACCATCTCGGCTTTTCACGCAACGTCGTTGTCCAGGCGAGCTGCCACGGCACCGACAACGCGGCGACCCTCGAGGCGATCGCGCGCTGCGGTAGCAGGGCACGCGGCGTTGCGGTGGTCGATCCGGCCATTCCCGACGCTGAGTTGGCCGCGCTGCATCGTGGGGGAATCCGCGGGGTGCGCTTCAACTTCCTCAAGCGCCTGGTGGACGATGCGCCGAAGGACCGGTTTCTTGACCTTGCGCGCCGCCTGCCGTGTGACTGGCATGTGGTGATTTATTTCGAGGCCGATCTCCTCGAGGAGCTGCGTCCCTTCATGGAGGCCATCCCGGTGCCGCTCATCATCGACCACATGGGCCGACCGGACGTGACCCAAGGGCCCGATGGCGCTGACATGCGCGCGTTGCGCCGACTGCTCGATTCCCGCCCCGATATCTGGTTCAAAGCCACATGCCCCGACCGGCTCGACATCACGCATGGTGATCCGTGGGACGCCTTCGCGACAGCCGTCGCCCCGCTCGTTGCCGACTATGCCGACCGCGCACTCTGGGGCACGGACTGGCCGCACCCCAATATGGAGAAGGCGATCCCGGATGATGGGCACCTCGTCGACATGATTCCGCGCATTGCTCCTTCTGCTGCGTTGCAACACAAGCTGTTGGTGGAAAACCCGATGCGACTTTATTGGCCCGATCAGGAATCCGTCGCATGACGCGCGGTGTCGGCGGCTCGACCGCGGCCGTGGAGCTGGCGAAGTTCCGCTCGATGCGCGACGTGGTGCCGCCCGTCGGGATGCCAGAACGCCGGGCACGCCTCGCCAGGATCCAGGCGCTGATGCGCACCGAGGGGGTCCAGGCGCTTTATCTCGATGCTTCAACGACGAATTTCTACTTCACCGGCCTGCGGCTGAAGGGCTCTGAGCGGCTGCATGGCGCCATCATCCCCGCCGATGGGGAGATCAGCTACATCACGCCCGCCTTCGAGCAGGCCAAGCTCGAGACGATGATCGAGTTGCCTGGCCGTATCCACGCCTGGCAGGAACACGAGGATCCGACGGCCCTGGTGGTCGATGCGGTGCGCGCCAAGGGCTATGCCAGCGGCACCCTTGCGATCGACCCCGCAACCCCGTTCTTTACGGTCGACGGGCTTCGGCGCGCCGGCAACTCCTTCGACTTCATCAACGCAGGGCCGCTCGCCGCCGCCTGCCGCATGGTGAAGTCCCCGGCCGAGATCGCGCTTCTGAAGCACGCGATGAACCTCACGCTTGGCGTGCAGCGCGCCGCGGCGGCGATCCTGCGAGAGGGTATCACCACCACCGAGGTCGAGGAGTTCGTTGCCGCGGCACATACCGCGCTCGGCTTCGACCTGCCGGCGAGCTTCTGCATCGTTCTGTTCGGCGAGGCGAGCGCCTATCCGCACGGCGTCCCCTATCCGCAGACCCTCAAGCCTGGAGACACGGTGCTGATCGACATCGGCGCGCCGATGCACGGCTACCAGTCCGACATCACCCGGACCTACGTGTTCGGCGAACCGAGTGCGCGCCAGCGAGAGGTCTGGGACGTGGAGAAACGCGCGACCGAGGCGGTCTTCGCCGCCGCCCAGCTCGGCGCCACGTGCGAGACGCTGGACCGGGCCGCGAGGGATGTGATCGAGGGCGCCGGGTTCGCCCGGGAATATGGCCTGCCCGGCCTGCCCCACCGAACGGGTCACGGCGTCGGCCTCGACGTGCACGAGGGGCCTTACATCGTGCGCGGCGATCGGACCCGGCTGACCCCGGGCATGTGTTTCTCCAACGAACCCACCATCTGTATCTACGGGGAGTTCGGGATGCGGCTCGAGGACCATATTTACATGACGGAAAGCGGCCCCGCCTGGTTCACGCCGCCCGCGCCGTCGATCGACGACCCGTTCGGGCTCAGCCCATAGGCGGCAAGGAAGCCGACCCCACGGCACGTTGTCGCCGGGCCCGGAAGGGGCCGTCGCTCATGAGTGGTTTGTAATCCGCACAATCTGAAAATAAGTTTGCCTGGAAACGGCCACGATCCCGCGCCTATATCCTGCTCCATGAGGAGCATCGGAAGGAGATTCGATATGACGAACCTGAAGCGCACCCTTCTCGTCATCCTTGCCGCCGGCTCGCTCGCGGCCTGCACCGGCCTCAACAGCACTCAGCAGCGGGTGCTTTCCGGGAGCGCCATCGGTGCCGCCGGCGGTGCCGTGTTGACGGCGGTCGTCGGGGGGCCGGTGCTGCTCGGCACGGCTATCGGTGCCGGCGCGGGTGCTGTTGCCGGCGCTGTGACCTCGCACTGACCCTGTCCGGTTCGGCTCGCCCGAAGGCGCGCATAGGCAGCGAGACCGCTACAACCATCCCGGCCTGGGCTGGCTGAGCCACGTCCCGTGGGCTCAGGCGCAGCGTGCGGGCGTCGGTTTCATCGAAAAAGCGACACCCTGCGTGGGGCCTCGAAGCTGATGGGCTTCCGCCCCTGCCGACACGTCGCTTCGGCACCCCAAAGCGTTGTGCTGCCCGCAGGCGTGGGATCACCGTTGCGGCGATCCCACGCCTGGCCGCCTTATGCCGCCTCGGCCAGCTTGCCTTCGATCAGCAGGCCGCGAGGAACGGCCGAGACGTGAACCGTCTCGCCTTCCGCGACCGAGCCCTCGAGGATGCGGGAGGCAAGCGGGTTTTGCAGGCTGCGTTGGATCACGCGCTTCAGGGGGCGTGCGCCATAAACGGGGTCGTAGCCTTCCTCCGCGAGCCATTCCAGCGCCTTGCCGTCGAGCTCGATCCGGATCGAGCGGTCCGCCAGCAGCTTGCGCAGCCGGCTCAGCTGAATGTCGACGATGGCCGCCATGTCGCTCTTCTGCAGCCGGCGGAACAGGACCGTCTCATCGAGGCGGTTCAGGAATTCCGGCCGGAAATGCTGACGCACGATGTCCATCACCCCCTTGTAGGCGAGCGTGAGGTCAGCTCCGTCGGGCTGGGCCGCGAGGATCTCGCTGCCCAGGTTGCTGGTCAGCACGATGATGGTGTTGCGGAAATCCACCGTCCGCCCCTGGCCGTCCGTCAGCCGTCCGTCATCGAGCACCTGGAGCAGGATGTTGAAGACATCCTCGTGCGCCTTCTCGACCTCGTCGAACAACACCACCTGGTAGGGACGGCGGCGGACGGCTTCGGTCAGCACGCCTCCCTCGTCGTAGCCAACATAGCCCGGCGGCGCCCCGATCAGGCGCGAGACGGCATGCTTTTCCATGAACTCGCTCATGTCGATGCGCACCATCGCCCGCTCATCATCGAACAGGAATTCGGCAAGCGCCTTGGTCAGCTCGGTCTTGCCAACGCCCGTGGGGCCGAGGAACAGGAAGCTGCCGATCGGCCGGTTGGGGTCCTGCAGGCCGGCGCGAGCGCGGCGCACCGCGTTCGCGACCGCCACCAGCGCATCCTCCTGACCAACCACGCGGCGACGCAGCGCGTCTTCCATGCGCAGCAGCTTCGCGCGCTCGCCCTCCAGCATCTTGTCGACCGGAACGCCGGTCCAACGCGAGACGACCTGCGCGATCTGTTGCTCGTCGACACTCTCGTTCACCAGGCGGCCGGCCTGCTGGGCTGCGGCGAGCTGACGTTCCAGTTCTGGAATACGGCCATAGAGCAGCTCGGAGGCGCGGGCGAGATCGCCGTTGCGCTGGGCGACCTCGATCTGCGCGCGCGCGGCGTCCAGCTGTTCCTTCAGCTTCTGCCCTGCCGCCAGCTTTTCCTTCTCGGCCTGCCAGGCCGCCGTCAGCGCGGTGGATTTCTCCTCCAGTTCCGCCAGCTCATGCTCAAGCTTGCCGAGCCGGTCCCTGCTTGCCGCGTCCTTCTCGCGCTTCAGCGCCTCACGCTCGATCTTGAGCTGCAGGATGCGCCGGTCGAGCTCGTCGAGTTCCTCGGGCTTGCTGTCGACCTGCATGCGCAGCCGGCTCGCCGCCTCGTCAACCAGGTCGATGGCCTTGTCGGGAAGGAACCGGTCGCTGATGTAACGGTTCGACAACGTCGCCGCGGCGACCAGAGCATTGTCCGAGATTCGCACGCCGTGATGCAGCTCGTATTTTTCACGGATGCCGCGGAGGATCGAGATGGTGTCCTCCACCGAAGGCTCGCCCACGAACACTGGCTGGAAGCGCCGCGCCAGCGCTGCATCCTTTTCGATGTGCTTGCGATATTCGTCGAGTGTCGTCGCGCCGACGCAATGCAGCGCGCCGCGGGCCAGTTCCGGCTTGATGAGGTTGGACGCATCCATCGCACCGTCGGCGCGACCGGCTCCGACCAGAACGTGCAACTCGTCGATGAACAGCACGATCTCGCCGTTGGAGGCCTCGATCTCCTTCAGCACGGCCTTGAGCCGTTCCTCGAATTCACCACGATATTTGGCGCCGGCCACCATGGAGCCGAGGTCGAGGGAGAGCAGGCGCTTGCCGCGCAGGGCCTCGGGGACGTCACCGTTGACGATGCGCAGCGCCAGCCCCTCGACGATCGCGGTCTTGCCCACGCCGGGTTCGCCGATCAGCACCGGGTTGTTCTTCGTGCGTCGCGCCAGAACCTGGATCGCGCGGCGAATCTCTTCGTCGCGGCCGATCACCGGATCAAGCTTGCCGTCACGCGCGAGCTGCGTGACGTCGCGCGCATACTTTTTGAGGGCGTCGAAGCTCGCCTCGGCGTTCTGGCTCGTCACCTTGCGCCCCTTGCGGATTTCGGCAACGGCCTTCTCGAGCGCCTGCGCGGTGGCCCGGGCATCGCGCAAGGCCGCAGCCGCCGGTCCCTCGCCCGCCGCGAGTGCGACCAGCACGCGATCCTGCGCCACATAGTCGTCGCCGGCCTTGCTCGCGGCCGCCTGGGCAGCGTCGAGCACCCGGACCAGCGCGGGCGTGATCTGCGGCTGCCCCGCGCCGCCGCCCTGGACCTTCGGCAGCCTGGCGAGCGCGGCTTCGACGGCACTGCGCGCGACGTGGTCGTCGCCGCCTGCGGCCTTGATCAGACCCGCTGCGGCGCCCTCCTCGTCATCGAGCATAGCCTTGAGCACATGCTCAGGCGCCAGCTGCTGGTGATACTCGCGGATCGCGATCGTCTGCGCGGCCTGGATGAAGCCGCGGACGCGGTCAGTGAACTTCTCGATGTCCATATCCTGTCCCTCTGCTTAGGCGACTGGTCGGGCGCATCACGCCGGCCCGCCCCTCCAAGAGGCGACAGGCCAGCTATCCCGTGTCCTGGAAATGGGCAATGCTGGGCCGCCTCTCAAGGGCCTGTCGCTGCCTTCAAGGACATACCATGCGCGTTGAACGTCTGTATCGCTACCCGGTGAAGGGCCTGACCGCTGAAGCGCTCGAGGAGACGCAGGTCAATCCTGGCCGCGCCATTCCCTGGGACCGCGCCTTCGCTCTCGCGCAGGGGGATTCCCTGTTCGATCCCGCGCAGCCGGGCTGGCGACCGAAGACCGAGTTCATGTGCCTGCGCGTCCATGCCGCCATCGCGTCGCTGCAATCCAGCTTCGATCCCTCGACCGGGACGCTGCTGATCCAGGCACCGGACGGTTCCCGCCTGATCGAAAACGCGCTCGAACAGGAGGGACGGGACCGCATCGGCGCCTGGCTCACCCGCTTTCTCGGTGCCGAGGCGCGAGGCACGCCGCGCTTCCACCATGTCGAAGGGCACAGCTTCGGTGACCAGAAGCATCAGGTTGTCTCGCTCATCAACCTCGCGAGCCTCGCCGATTACGAGGCCAAGATCGGGGCGCGCCGCCACAAGCGCCGTTTCCGCCCCAATATCTGGTTCGATGGTGCCGCCCCGATGAGCGAACTCGGCTGGGTGGGTCGCGAGCTGCTTGTCGGCACGGCGCGTCTGCGCGTCACCCGCAGCATCACGCGCTGTCCGGCCACGGAAGTGAACCCGCTCACCGCCGAGCGCGACGCCGACCCGGTGGCGGAGCTGAAGCGCCTCTACGGACATACCTATCTCGGCGTTCACGCCGAGGTGGTCGAGGCCGGACGGATCGCCTCGGGCGATGCGATCGAAATCCTAGCCTGAGCGCCCGGAGCAAGCATGATCCGCTATCCCGGTCTCGATCCCGATGCCCGGCGGGTGCTCGAGATGATCCGCCTCGCCAATCGGCCGCCCTATGAGACCCTCACCGCCGCCGAGGCCCGCGCCTTGCAGGTCGCCTCCATGCCGATCCTCCAGCCGCCCGCGGCCGAGGTCGCGCAGGTCCGCGCCGTGGATGCTGATGGGATCGCCTGCCGTCTCTACCGTCCGCTGGGCTCGGCTGCCGGCGCCATGCTGCCGGGGCTTGTCTTCCTGCACGGCGGTGGCTGGATGATCGGCTCGCTCGATACCTACGACGTGGTCTGCCGCCGTCTTGCCAACGATGCGGGGGTCGCGGTCGTCACGGTCGATTATCGGCTGGCGCCCGAGCACCGCTACCCCGCGGCCGTCGAAGACGCCGTCGCGGCGACGCGCTGGGTGGCCCGAGAGGCGCACTCCCTCGGAATCGATCCCACTCGCCTGGCCGTCGGCGGCGACAGCGCGGGCGGCAATCTCGCCGCCGTCCTGGCACTGATGGCGCGCGATCGCGCGCTGCCGCCGATCGCGTTTCAGCTGCTGGTTTATCCCGCCACCGACATGACGATGCAGATGCCCTCCTATCAGCGCTTCGTCACCGATTTCCCGCTGACCGCCGCGACCGCACGCTGGTTCCGTGACGCCTACAGTCCCGATCCGGTCCGTTGGACGGAGTGGCAGGCCTCGCCGCTGCGTGCCGCGAGCCTGGCAGGCACCGCCCCGGCCTTCGTGCTCACCGCCGGCCATGACCCGCTTGTCGACGAAGGTCGCGCCTATGCGTGCCGGCTGGAGCAGGAGGGCGTGCGCACGACGTTGATGCACATGGCCGACCAGATGCACGGCTTCATCACCATGGGGCGCGTGGTTCGAGCGGCCGACACGGCGCTGCTGCACTGTGCCGCGGCGCTGCGTGCCGCTTTATCAGGCTGACGCCGGCGCGGCCTGGCTCGCCGCGCAACGATGCTCACCGCCCAGCGCGCTGCGGCCGACGCGCTCCGGCCGATCCGTCGGGCCGGATGTCGGGCTCGAGCACTGAGAGGATCGGAGCTGGCCCTAGACGCCGAAGCGTGAACGCGCGAGGGCGGCGCCGGCGGCCAGCGCCTGCAGCTTCGCGCGGGCGATGTGCCGGCCCATGGGGGCCATGCCGCAATTGGTGCAGGCAACGATGCGATGGGGCGGCACGTGGCGTGCCGCCAGCTCGAGCGTCGCCGCGACCTGCTCGGGGGTTTCGACCACGTCCGTGGCGACGTCGATCGCGCCGACGAGAACGTCCTTTCCGGCCAGCAGCGCCATGAGTTCGGGCGGCACCCGGGAGTTGATGCACTCGAGCGAGACCTGACCGATCGAACTCGTCGCCAGGGCCGGGAACACCGCTTCGTACTGCCGCCACGTGTCGCCGAGCGTGTCTTTCCAGGCGCGGTTCGCATCGATGCCGTAGCCGTAGCAGATATGCACCGCCGTCGCGGCGTTGACGCCGGCCGCGGCCCGCTCCAGTGCCGCGACGCCCCAATCCGCGGCCTCGGCGAGATAGACATTGAAGGCCGGTTCGTCGAACTGGACGACATCGATGCCGTCGGCGGCGAGGGCGCGGGCCTCCTGGTTGAGCAGGTCGGCGAAGGCGAAGGCCATCCGCACGCGGTCGCCGTAATAGCTGTCCGCGAGCGTATCGACGAGCGTCATCGGGCCGGGCAGGGTGAACTTGATGCGCCGATCCGTCGCCGCGCGCATGATGCGCGCCTCGGTCTCGTGCACGCGCCCGCGCAGCGCGAGCGGGCCCACGACGGTCGGGCAAAGTGCCTCGTAGCGGTTGTTGCGGATCCCGATCTTCTGTTTGTGCTCGAAGTCGATGCCTTCCACCTGCGCGAGGAAGCCGTGGACGAAATGCTGACGGGATTGTTCGCCATCCGTGATGATGTCGAGTCCGGCGGCTTCCTGCTCCTTGAGCCACAGCAGAGTGGCATCGCGCTTGGCATCATGGAGCGCCGTGCCGCTGGCGCGCCACTCAGGCCACAGCTTGCCGGTTTCGGCGAGCCAGGCGGGTTTGGGCAGCGAGCCGGCAATGGTCGTGGGGAACATGAAAATCCTCCGTCAACGGCCGCGGAAGGTGGGTACCCGCTTTTCAAGGAAGGCCGCGACGGCCTCCGCATGATCCTCGGAATTATGTGCCATTCCCTGCATCAGGGCGCAGAAGTCGAGATAGTCGGGCAAGTCCAGGCGCCGCGCACAGGTCAACAGGCGCTTGGTCATGCGCACGGTGCGCGGTGGTTTGGCGGCGAAGCTCGCGGCCATCTCGCGTGCGCGGGCCATCAGCTCGCCCCCCGGCAGCACCTCGAGCACGAGGCCGATCGAGAGCGCCTCGGCGGCGTCGATGGTGCGGCCTGAGAAGGTCAGTTCGGCGGCGCGCTGGTAGGAGATTCGCCGTTGCAGGAACCAGCCGCCGCCGTCGCCGGGGATGATGCCGAGATTGATGAAACTTTCGGCAAAGCTGGCGTGCTCGCTGGCGAGCCGCACGTCGCACATGGTGGCGAGGTCGCAGCCGGCCCCGATCGCCGGGCCGTTCACGCCGGCGATCGAGGGGATCTCGAGGGCGGCCAGGCTGAGCGCCATGCGCTGGATGCCGGCGCGGTACTTGTTCTGCACGGTGTAGACGTCGCCGGCGAAGGATCCAGTTTCGCGGTTGCGCATGTGCTTGATGTTGCCGCCCGCGCAGAAGGCGGAGCCGGCGCCGGTGAGGATCAGCACACTGGCGGTCTCATGCGCGTTGAGCCAGGCGCAGACGGTCGCGATCTCCTCCGCGAGCAGCGTGCCGGTCAGCTCGTTGCGCACGTCGTGGCGGTCGAGGGTGAGGATGGCGATCCGCCCGTCGAACTCGAGCTTTGAGTCGCGGAGCTGCGGCAGGTTCACGCGGAGTCCCGCCGCACGCTTGCCAGTGCCGTGTCCACCGCGCTGCCCAGGCGTTCGACGATGGCCTCGATATGTTCCGGCTGCGCGATATAGGGCGGGGCGATCACGACATGATCGCCGCGGCGGCCATCGATCGTGCCGTTCATCGGGTAGACGGATAGCCCGGCGTCGAGGGCTGCCTCGCGCACACGGTCGTAGAGCCGGAATTTCGGGTCGAACGCTTCCTTGGTCGCTCGGTCGGCGACCAGTTCGATGGCCTGGAACAGGCCGCGCCCGCGGATATCCCCGACATGGGCGTGGTTGCCGAACCGATCCTGCAGGCCTTCGGCGAGCAGCCTGCCCATGGCGCGCACGTTCGCCAGCAGGTTGTCCTCGGCGATGACCTTCTGCACGGCGAGAGCCGCGGCGCAGGCGACGGGGTGCGCCTGGTAGGTGTGCCCATGCATGAACGCGCCGGTGCCGGCCTGCAGCGCGGCGATGATGCGTTTGTGGATCAGGATACCGCCGATCGGCTGGTAGCCGCCTCCCAGCCCCTTGGCGATCACCTGCAGGTCCGGGCTGACCCCCTCCTGCTCCCAGGCATGGGTGGTGCCGGTGCGGCCCATGCCGCACATCACCTCGTCGAGGATGAGGAGCGCACCATGCCGGTCGCAGACTGCGCGGACGGCCGGAAAATAGCCGGGAAGCGCGGTGACGCAGCCGGTGGTCGCCCCCACCACCGGTTCGGCGATGAAGGCGATCACGTTTTCCGGCCCCAGGCGCTGAAACTCCGCCTCCAGTTCGGCGGCCAGGCGGGCCACATAGGCCTCGTCGGATTCCCCGGCTTCCTGGTGGCGGTAGGCGAAGCAGGGCGAGACATGGCTGAACGCGTCCGCGAGAATCGGACCATAAGGTGCACGGCGCATGGCGTTGCCGCCTGCGGCGAGCGCACCGAGCGTATTGCCGTGGTAGCTGGCGCGCCGGGCAATGAAGCGGGTGCGCTGCGGCTGGCCGATCTCGAGGAAGTACTGCCGGGCGAGCTTCAGGGCCGCTTCCGTTCCCTCGGAGCCCGAGGAGATGAAATAGGCATGGGAGAGGCCCCCCGGCTCGTGGCCGAGCACGCGCTCGGCCAGCTCTTCGGCGGCGTCGTTGGTGAAGCTGGTCGTGTGAGCATAGGCGATGGCGCGCAGCTGGGCGTCGATCGCCGCGTTGACCCTGGCATTGTTGTGCCCGAGGCAGGAGACGGCAGCCCCCCCGGACCCGTCCAGGATCCGGGCCCCGGCGGCGGTGGTCATGTACATGCCGTCGCCGGTCGCGATGCGCACGGGCTCGGCATGCAGGCTGCGGTGCAACAGACGGCTCATGGCCTTGGCTTTCTCCTCGTGGCGGTCGGTGTGATCCGGGCTCGTTTGCCGGCAAGCTTTCCGGCTGATGTCGTTCTTGACACCCTTGGGGGGCGAGGGTAGCAACCCGGCCGTTTCCGGCAAGGGGGACCTCAGCGAGGGAATCCTGCTGGGGAGATGATGTCCCATGACGGATGCACCCGAGAAGGGCGCCGATTTCGATAGGCGTCTTGCTGAGGCGCGACAGCGGCAGGGATTGGAGAAGCCCGCGGAACCGGGCCCGGTGGCGAAGACCTCGTTGCTCGGGATCGGCATGCGGGTGGGCGTCGATATGGCGTCGGCCCTGGCCGTGGGGGCGTTCCTCGGCTATTGGCTGGACCGGGTCTTGCACACGAAGCCATTTCTGATGGTCGTGTTCCTGCTCCTCGGTGGCGTCGCCGGCGTTCGCAATGTGTGGCGGCTGGTCGGGCCGAAGCGGCCCGGGCATCAAGAGTGAATCTGGCGCGAGCGATCGCGCGACCGTGAGGTAGGGCGTGGCGACGACGATCGATGTGATGGGTCAGTTCAAGCTCACCACGGCCCTCGGGCCGGTGGGAGCCTCGGTGAACTTCACCCAGTCGAACCTGACCATGGTCGTGATCTGCGCGCTGATCCTGGCGCTGCTGCATCTCGGCATGGCGCCTCGCGCCGTGGTGCCGGGCCGGCTGCAGGCGGCCGCGGAGATGCTCTACGGCTTCGTGCATCGAATGTGCATCGACCAGATCGGGGAGGAGGGGAAGGCCTTCTTCCCCTTCATCTTCACGCTGTTCAGCTTCATCCTGTTCGGCAACCTGTTCGGCCTGGTGCCCTACCAGTTCACCATCACCAGCCATCTCGCGATCACGGCCGGGTTGGCTGTCTTCGTGATCGTGCTGGCAACGTTCGTGGGGCTTCGCACCCACGGGCTGCACTTCTTTTCCTACTTCCTGCCCGAGGGGCTGCCGATCTTCCTGGCGCCGCTGATCGTGGCGGTGGAAGTGATCTCCTATCTCTCGCGGCCGATCTCCCTCTCGTTTCGTCTCTTCGCCAACATGATGGCCGGGCACGTCGTCTTTGAGGTGTTCGCCAGCTTCATGGTGGCGATGGCCGCGTCCCTCGGCGCCATCGGTTACGTGATGGCGGTCGGTCCCTTCGCTCTGGACGTGGCGATGACGGGATTCGAACTCCTGGTCGCTGCCCTCCAGGCCTATGTTTTCGCCGTGCTCGCCTGCATGTACCTGCACGACGCCGTGCATCTGCACTGAGGCAACGGCCGAACCGCTTACCTCGAACCCGCAATAGGAAGGACATACTCCAATGGATCTTGCTGCCGCGAAGGCTATCGGTGCCGGTCTCGCCATGATCGGTGCGGGCATCGGCGCTGGCGTGGGCATCGGCAACATCTTTGCCGCCCTCGTGAACTCCATCGCCCGTAACCCCTCGTCGCGCGACAGCGTCTTCGGTATCGGCATTCTCGGTTTCGCCCTTACCGAGGCGATCGCGATCTACGCGCTCGTCATCGCGTTCATCATCCTCTACGCGATCTGACGTCGATGCGGCGGCGGCTTCCTCCCGCGGCGCGGCTGCCGGTCGTCTCGGCCCTGGCTGTCTCGGCGCTCGCGGCCTGGGTTCTGGGTACGGTCCCGGCCCGGGCAGCGGTTGGCCTGCCGCAGATGGATTTCGCCAACCCGCTGACGACAAGCCAGGTCGTCTGGGGCGCGCTGATCTTCGTCGTCCTGTACGTCCTGCTCTCGCGCGGTGCGCTGCCGAAGGTGGCGAGCGTCCTCGAGGAGCGGGCACGGACCATCGGTGCCGATCTGGACGCGGCGAAGCAGGCGAAGCTGGAAGCGGATGCGGCGGCCGAGGAAGTGGCGCGAGCGACCCGTGAGGCGCAGGCGTCCTCTGCGGCGCAGGTGGCTCAGGCGGCCGCTGCTGCCAAGGCTGCCGCCGAGGCGGAGGCCGCGCGGGCGACCGCTGTCCTCGAGGCTCAACTCGCCGAGGCAGAGGCACGAATCCAGGCCGCGCGCGCATCGGCGATGGCGGCACTGCACGATGTGGCGATGGAGACGACGGAAGCACTCGCTGGCCGCCTGATCGGCCATGTGCCGGACCGCTCCGTCGTGAATGCAGCTGTCGGCGCCGCCCTCGCGGCGCGGAAAGCCTAAGAGGTAGCGATGGGGTTTTTCTCCGAGCCGCGAAACTGGGTCAGTCTCGCGATCGTTCTGTTCTTCGTGCTGTTCGGCCGCAAGCTCTGGGCCGCGGTCGCGGGGATGCTCGATCGCCATGCCGAGGCGGTGCGAACGGAACTGGCGGAAGCGCAGCGCCTGCGTCGCGAGGCGGAGACCATGCTGGCCGACGCCAGGGCACGGCGCGAACATGCGCTTGCCGAGGCGAAGCGGATGCTCGATAGCGCCAGGGACGAGGCGGCTCGCGTCACCGCCGAGGCCGCTGCCGAGGCGACACGTTCCGCCGAGCGACGCGAGCGCATGGCCCATGACCGCATCGCCGCGGCCGAAAAGGCGGCCGTGACGGAGGTTCGTCTGGCTGCCGCCGAGATTGCCGCCATCGCCTCCGAGCAGGTGATCCGGACCACCTTGTCGGGAGCGGAAGCGGAGGCGTTGGTCGATCGCGCCATCGCGCAGCTGCCGGCGGCGCTTCGGGCGGCTTAAAGTAAGGTAACCGTCGGCGCCACTGTCCGGCCAGGCACCTCAATCTCGTTGTTAATCAAGTAACTAACCTTGCTTGTGCCCAAATCTTGTGTCTGAGCGCAGGATAGGCGGAGCTTCACGCATTCGCGCCGCGGGCGCTAAATAAATCATGGCTCAATCCACCATCGCCCGTCGTAGCGCCATGATCGGCGCGGCCTCCGCCGCAAGCGTTCCGCGCGCCCGCGCTGCCGTCAAGCCACCGATCATCTTCATCCACGGCAACGGCGACACCGCCGCGCTTTGGATGACGACCATCTGGCGGTTCGAAAGCAACGGCTGGCCGCGCGACCGGCTGCATGCGGTGGATTTTCGCTACCCGACGGCCCGGCGTGTCGCCGACGTTGCCCAGCCGGGCACGTCTTCCATCGGCGAGGCCGTTGCCCAGCTCAGCGACGAGGTTGCGGCCATCCGCCGGCGGACCGGTGCTGCCAGGGTGGTGCTCGTCGCCCAGTCGCGAGGCGGACTGGTCGCCCGCATGTTCGCCAAGAGCGGCGGCGCCGACCAGGTTGAGGCGATGATCCTGTGCGGCGGGGTGAACCATGGCGTCCTCGACTCGACGACGGTGCTCGTCGGTAGTGAGTTCAACGCCAACTCGTCCATTCTGCGCAGCCTGAACGCCGGCTTGTCAGAGGTGGTGCCAGGTGTGCGCACCATGACCATACGCAGCACGGACATGGACAAATTCGCCCAGCCCGACGGGCGCGCTATCGGTCTGCCGCAGGTCAAGGGCACCGGCTACGACGCGCCGGCGCTGCGGGGTGCCATCAATGTGGCGATACCGGGTCTCGATCATCGCGAGACGGGGTACTCGCCGCAGGCCTTCGCCGCGATGTGGCGCTTCCTGACCGGCAGCGCCCCGCGAACGGTGGATGTGGTTGCCGAGCGCCGTGCCAGGCTCGCCGGCCGGATCACCGGCTGGCTCGGCGACCTGCCGACCAATATCGGCCTCGCCGGCATACCGATCGAGGTGTTCGTTGTCGACGCGATGACGGGTGAGCGCCAGGGTGGAGCGTTGCTGCGGCAGGCTACCGACAAGAACGGGGCATGGGGGCCGCTTGCTGTCTCGCCGCATGACAATCTGGAATTCGCGGTGGCGGTCCCCGGCCTGTCGACCACGCACATCTACCGCTCGCCCTTCCCGCATTCGTCGGACCTCGTCAATCTTCGCCCGCAGCGCCTCACCGCGGCGGAGGCTGGAAAGGGGACGGTCGTTCATCTCTCGCGCCCGCGCGGCTATTTCGGTGCGGGGCGCGACCATGTGCTGCTGGGCGGGCGCGTCCCGCCCGGTATCCCGAGAGGCGTGCCCGCGGTATCGGACCTTGCGGTCGCCTACCCGTTGCCGGCGGGGCAATGCGTCGTCGGTCAGTGCAACAGCGAGACGATCGCGGCGCGCACCTGGCCTGCGGCCGACGGGCATGTCAGCGTCATCGAGCTGACGGACTGAGCTTCCTCGCCGTCAGAACAGGCCCTCGATGCGGCCCGTGTCGTCGAGATGGATCGACTCGGCCGCCGGTAGCTTCGGCAGCCCCGGCATGGTCATGATATCCCCCGCGATGGCGACGACGAAGCCGGCGCCGGCGGACAGCCGCACATCGCGGATCGGCAAGGTGTGCCCCTCCGGCGCGCCGAGCTTGGTTGGATCCGCTGAGAAACTGTACTGCGTCTTGGCGATGCAGACGGGCATGGAACCGAACCCGGCCTTCTCCCATGCCGCCAGCTTGTGCGACGCCCCCTCGGCAATGGCGATTCCGCCGGCGCGGTAGATGCGTTTGGCGATGGTTTCGATCTTGCCGGTCAGGCTCATCGTATCCGGGTAGAGCGTGTGGAACGCAGCCTTGCCCTCAGCGATGCGCGTCTTGACCGCGTGCGCGAGGGCCGCGGCGCCGGCGGCGCCGTCGGCCCAGTGGGTGCACGGCACCACCTCGGCGGCCACACCAGCGCGAACCGCCGCGATCTCCGCATCCGTGTCGCCGGTGAAGCGGTTGAGCGCCACGACGACGGGCAGCCCATAGCCCTGCATGTTCTCGACGTGGCGGGCCAGGTTGACCACGCCCCGGCTGACCGCCGCCACGTCCTCGCGCGCGAGATCGGCCTTCGCCACCCCGCCGTGCATCTTCAGCGCGCGCACGGTGGCCACCACCACACAGCAGGACGGAGCCAATCCCGCGAGCCGGCATTTGATGTCGAGGAACTTCTCGCCGCCAAGGTCGGCACCGAAGCCCGCCTCGGTCACCACCACGTCGGCGAGTGACAGGCCGAGCTTCGTCGCCATCACCGAGTTGCAGCCATGCGCGATGTTGGCGAAGGGGCCGCCGTGAACCAGAGCGGGCGAACCGGCCAGCGTCTGCACCAGATTGGGCATCAGCGCGTCACGCAGCAGGGCCGCCATGGCGCCGTCGGCCTTGATGTCGCGGGCGGTCACGAATCCGCCACCCTTCCGCGCGGCGACGATGATGCGTGCCAGCCGCGCCTGCAGGTCCTGCAACGAAGTCGCCAGGCAGAACACCGCCATGACTTCGGAGGCGACGGTGATGTCGAAGCCGTCCTCGCGCGGCGAGCCATTCGCCGCTCCGCCGAGCGAGGTCACGATCGAGCGCAGCGCACGGTCGTTCATGTCCATGGCGCGGCGCCAGGAAATCCGCCGCGGATCGATCCCGGCCGGATTGCCCCAGTAGAGGTGGTTGTCCACCATCGCCGCGAGGAGGTTGTTGGCCGCCGTGATGGCGTGGAAATCGCCGGTGAAGTGGAGGTTGATCTCGTCCATCGGGCCGACCTGGGCGTGCCCGCCGCCGGTTGCGCCGCCCTTCATGCCGAAGCACGGCCCGAGGGAGGGCTCGCGCAGGCAGATCATGGTACGCGTGCCCAGGCTGTTCAGCGCGTCGCCGAGCCCGATCGTCGTCGTCGTCTTGCCTTCGCCGGCAGGGGTCGGGCTGATCCCTGTCACCAGCACGAGCGCGCCGGGCTTGCTTGTTGCCCGCGCGGCGATGAAGTCGAAATCAACCTTCGCCTTGTAGCGGCCGTAGGGTACCAGCGCATGTTCCGGGATGCCCAGCTTGGCCGCGATCGTCGCGATCGGCTGAAGCTGGGTTGCGCGTGCGATCTCGAGGTCGTGGTTCATGCTGCACTCCGGCGGCCGATGCCGAGCTCGGCCAGCGTCTCGCCGACGGCCGCCGCGAATCCCTCGAAATCGGATCGGTCCAGCACGCCGATCGTGCCGACGCGGAAGCTCGGGGTTTCAGTGTCGTAGAAGTTGCTGATGAGATAGCCGCGCCGCTTCAGGGCGTCCACAAAACGCTGCAGATCCCAGCCGGCATCCGTGGGGGCGGCGATGTTGCTCACGATCGGACCCTGGTGGCGCGCGTCGAGAATCGGGCGCAGGCCGAGCGCCTGCATTCCCGCCCGCAGCGTTGCGGCATTGGCGGTGTAGCGGGCGAGACGCCCGACGCGTCCCTCGGCGTCCAGCCGGTCCAATGCGACCGCAAGAGCGTTCAGCGTCTGCACCGGGGGCGTGAAGCGGAACGTGCCC
Organism: Rhodospirillales bacterium; assembly: GCA_028869995.1. Classification (GTDB taxonomy): domain Bacteria; phylum Pseudomonadota; class Alphaproteobacteria; order Acetobacterales; family Acetobacteraceae; genus JAJXXT01. Next base: position 17,553 of record JAGWQN010000018.1, on the reverse strand, counting down.
CAGCCGCGCTTTTCGGAGTGCTCGAGGACGTCGGCGAGGTCGAAGCACCAGGAGCCGGCCGTTCCCGGCGCCGGCATGGCGTCGCGTCGAACCAGTGCCACGGCGATGCCCGGCATGCCTTCGAGACATTTGTTGGGCGTGAACACCGCGGCCGCGATCTCGGGCTGTGCACCGAGGTCCAGCGGCAGGGCGCCGAAGGCGGAGACCGCGTCCACCAGCAGCCGCCGCCCCGCATCGCGGACGGCGGCGCCGATCGCGACCAGATCGTTGACGATGCCGGAGCTGGTCTCGCTCTGCACCAGGCCGACCAGCGCGATCGAGGGGTCGGCCAGGGCCGCGCGTACGGTCTCGGGATCGACCGGTTCGGTGGGTGAGGCTGCAAGCGGTACCGGCTCGCGCCCGGCCGCGCGCGCCAGCCTTGCCATCCGGTCGGCATAGGCGCCGGTCATCGGGATCAGGATGCGCTCGCCCGGGCGCAGCAAGCTGCGCAGCGCCGCCTCCATGCCGAAATGTCCGCTGCCCTGGATCGGCAGGGCGGCATGCGTGGCTGGGACACCGCCGCCGAGAGCCAGGAGCCGAGTGCGGATGCGCGCAAAGACGGGACGAACCTCGTTGTCCCAGGGGGCAATATCGACCGCCATGGCGGCGCGCACGTCGGGATGGGTGGTGACCGGGCCGGGAATCAGCAGCTTCATGGGCTCTCCTTCCAGCAGGCCGAGGCATGGCATGCGGGGGCGACCAAATCCACCCCCCTGATGCGCCCCCTTCGCGCGCCCCCCCGGCTTGCCGTATGCTGGGTCTATGGTCGCGATGCTGGGCCTGCCGTCCTGGATTCCCTGGTGGCTGCCGCTCCTGGTCCTGGTGCCGGGCGTGGCCTGGCTGCTGGCAATGCTGCCCATGCCTTTCGCCGTCCTGGGCGTGCGCGGGCGGCTGGAGGGTATCGAAGCGAGGCTGGACGAGTTGCAGGCGGAAATACGTTCGCTGGCGCTGCGGCTGCCTGAACCCGACCCCGTTTCCCATCGGATCCCCGTGCCCCCGCGCCGCGAGATTTTCACGGCGCCCTACCCGGACGAGGACGAGCCGCGGCCCGTCGGGAGGAACCGGCGCGGCGGCGAGCGTGCCGAGGTTGAGCGGGATGTGGACGACCGGCCGCGCGATCGCCGTCCTCCCGATCCCGCCTCGCGCCCACGCCGCCTCGAACCGCGGCTCGATCCGCGTCGCTGAACCCCAGGGAGCCCCGCATGCGCGTCAGTGTCATCCAGATGAATTCCGGATCCCAGGTCGCCAAGAACATCGAGCAGGCCGGCGGCCTCATCGATGCCGCGGTCGCCGCCGACCGGCCGGACATCGTGGCCCTGCCCGAGGTGTGGAGCTCGCTCGGCGGCAGCCGGGCCGACAAGCTCGCCGCCTCGGAGGTGCTGCCGCCGGCGGGCAGCAACGAACCGGGCGGGCCGGCCTATGAGTTCCTCCGCACCGTCGCACGCGAGAAGCGCATCCATGTCCACGGCGGCTCGATCGTCGAGCGGGACGGGGAGCGCCTGTTCAACACCACCCTGGTGTTCGATCCCGCCGGCACCGAGATCGGGCGCTACCGCAAGATCCACCTGTTCGACATCGTGACGCCGGACGGGCAGGGGTATCGCGAGAGTGCAACCTTTGGCGCAGGTGCCGACATCGTCACCTGCAAGGTCGGAGGCACCGACGTCGGGCTTGCCATCTGCTACGACATCCGTTTTCCCGAGCTCTTCCTGGCCCTGCGCCGGCAGGGCGCGGAGCTGATCTTCCTGCCCGCGGCCTTCACGCTGCAAACCGGTAAGGACCATTGGGAGACGCTGATCCGCGCGCGGGCGATCGAGACCCAGTGCTGGTTCGCAGCACCGGCGATGTGGGGGCGGCATCTCGACGGCGCGGGCGAGGCACGTTTCACCTACGGCCACTCGCTGGTCTGCGATCCGTGGGGCATGGTGACCGCGAAGGTCTCCGACGGCACCGGCTGGGCCACCGCGCGCATCGACCCGGCGATCACCGCCCGCGTACGCCGTGACATGCCGGTCCTCGAACACCGCAAGCTCGTTTGACCCTCGTCCTTTCTCGCCGGCCTCGCCCCTCATGACCAGCCTCACCTTCGTTGCCGGTTCCGTGCCCGCGGCACAGAAGGCGCGCGACCGCCTGGTTGCGCGCTATGGCGACGCCGGCGAGGCGGCGGATGTCGTCATCGCGCTTGGCGGCGACGGGCTGATGCTCGAGACCCTCCACCGCCAGCTCGTTGCCGGACACCCGGTCTACGGCATGAACTGTGGCTCGGTCGGCTTCCTGATGAACGCCTATGCCGAGGAGGACCTGACCATCCGTGTGGCCGCCGCCAACCCGACGCGGCTGCATCCCTTGCGCATGCGCGCAACCACGGCGGACAGCCGCACGGTGGAGGCGCTGGCGCTGAACGAGGTGTCGCTGCTGCGCCAGCTGCGTCAGTCGGCCAAGATACGCATCACGGTCGACGGCACGCTGCGCCTGGCGGAACTGGTCTGCGACGGCGTCCTGCTCGCCACGCCTGCCGGCTCCACCGCCTACAATCTCTCCGCCCATGGCCCGATCGTGCCGCTGTCCGCCAACCTTTTGCCGCTGACGCCGATCTCCGCCTTTCGGCCCCGCCGCTGGCGCGGCGCCTTGCTGCCGTCCAACGCGCAGGTCCTGTTCGAGGTGCTGGAGTCCGACAAGCGCCCGGTCGCGGCCGTCGCCGACCAGACCGAGGTGCGCGACGTGCTGCGCGTCGGCGTGCACGAGGACCGTGGCGTCGGGGTGACGGTCCTGCACGATCGCGACCACGGACTTTCTGAGCGGATCATCGCCGAGCAATTTACCGTCTGAAACGCCAACGCAACGGACATGGAACCATGCGCATCGCCTGCCTGATGTTCGTCCACGAGACCGTCACGTTCCTCGCGAACACGACGACGATCGAGGACTTCACCTATCAAGGCTCACCCGCCGCGGGCGAGGCGCTGCTCGATGCAGAGCCGCGTTCGTATATGGGTGGCTTCGTCCAGGTGGCACGCGAGTACCCGGACGTTCAGCTCGTCGGCATCGAATCGCCGCTCTGGCCGCGCACCGGCTCCGGCTCCGGCTGGGTCACGCGTGAGGCGTTCGAACATTTTACTTCCGTGATGACTCGCGAGCTGCGTGCGCAGGGTCCGTTCGACGGCGTCTTCATGGCGCTGCACGGGGCGATGGCCGTCGAGGGCGTCGCCCGCCCCGAGGCGGAGCTGGCGCGACGCGTGCGCGAGGCGGTCGGCCCCCACGCGCGGCTCGCCGCCACGTTCGATCCGCATGGCAACGAGGATGCGCAATTCCTGCGCCACGCGGAGCTCGGGTTCACGGTCAAATACTTCCCGCACTACGACGGCCACCTGCAGGGCCAGCGTGCGGCGCGGACGCTGGTGCGCGCCATCCGCGGCGCCTACAGCCCGGTCCACGCGGTCGTCAAAGTGCCCATCCTGACCCCCACGGTGATGCAGTGGACGGGCGCCTCACCCTGGATGGACCTGATCCAGCGCGCGCTGGTGTGGGAAGCACGCGAGCCCGACCTCTACGTGAACGTCTTCTTCGGCTTCCCCTGGTCGGATGTGCCGGATGCCGGCATGACGATCCAGGCCATCGCCAACGTCGACCACGGCCTGGCGCACCGCGCCGCGGTCGATGTGGCGGATTTTGCCTGGCGCCGGCGGAAGGAGCTGGTGCGCGCCGCCACCATCCACAGCATCCGCGACGGCGTGCGCCACGCGGCGGAGGCGGTCAGCGCCGGCAAGACTCCGGTGGTGCTGGCCGACCATTCCGATCGCAGCGGCCATGCGACGTGGCTGCTGCGCGAGCTGCTGGGCAGCGGCCTGCGCCGGGTGCTCGTCGCCACCGTCGCCGACCCCGCCGCGGTGGATGCGGCCGTTCCGGGCCAGCCGTTTGACCGTGACGTGGGCGGGCGCGTCGATGAATCCGCAGGCGAGCCGGTGCGCATCACCGGGCGCGTCGTCGCCCGTGACGAATCGCGCGGGCGCGGCGGCTCCTGGGCGCGGATCGACATCGGCGGCGGCAGCGAGGTCGTCGTCTCTCGCTATCTGACGCAGATCATCGAGCTCGAGCAGTTGCGCGAGATGGGCATCGAGCCGGGGGCCTTCGACGTGATCGCCATCAAGTCCCGCGTCCATTTCCGCCGCGGCTTCGATGACAGCGGCTTCGCCTCGACGATCCTGCTGGTGGAGCCGGACGAGCCCTTCCTCGGCACGGTGCGGCTGGAGGCGCTGCCCTACCGCCACCTCGAGATCGCCCGCTTCTACCCCTACGGCGATCCGTCGGGCCCCGAATTAATGTGATCTGGGCGGCGTGCGGGCGCTAGGCTCGGCCGTCGTCACCAAGGAGGACCGCATGAAGACGCTCCTGCTCGTGCTCGCCCTGTTCGGCGGCTTCGCGGCGATCGCCGCGCCGCCCGCCCATGCCTGCCCGATGCATCGCTACCACGGAGCCTGACCGGCCCGCCTGGTCCGGGTCTGGGGCGCGGGGCGTCAGTCCGCGAGCGAGAGCTTCTCCACCGGGTAGTCGCGGATCATCGCCAGCTGTTCCGGCGAGGCGGACCAGGTGAGGGGGGCGATGTAGTCGCCTCCGTCGCGCAGGACGCGCAGGCCGACGCCCTTGTCGCGCAGCAGCCGCGCCCAGAGTGGCTCCGGGCGCGCGTGGATGTGGGCGTGGCACTCGACCGTGCGGAAGGCCCACAGCATGCGCAGGTGCGGCGAGAGCAGGGCCGCGGCCTCGGCGAAGGTGCCGCAGTCGCCGACCAGCACGCGCGCCGCCATCAGGGCCGCGAGGTCGTCGGCCGCCGTGAGGCTCTGCGCCGTGAAGGGGATGCGTTCGGCGAGCAGCCACGCCGCCGTGGCCTCCACCGCCGGGTTCTCCCGGCCTTCATAGACCAGGCGCACGCGGGCGATGCCGGTTTCCGCCCGGGCGCGGGCGATCGCCGCCTGGTAGTAGCTCGCGGGGGGTTGGACGTAGATCGGCACGATCCAGTCGTAGCCGCCGGGGTCGCGGACGCCGAAGACATCGCCGGCGCGGAAGTGCACCGCGATCTCCTCCGCCGGAGCGGCGGGTGCGAGGTGCGCGTAGCGCGGGGCGAGTGCGGCGAGCATCGCCTCCGCCTCCCTGGCCGGCGCCAGAACCTGGGCGAACGGTGCCGCCCAGAAGAAGCGCGCGGCGAGGGTCGGCGCCGTGTCGGGCGCGGTGGGCTCGAGGCGGATGCCGGCGGCCTCGCCCGGGGACGGGCCAGGCTCATAGGCGGGGAAGGCGAGGCGCCGCACGCCGAGGGCGCGCGCGACGAGCATCGCGTGCAGAAGCTGGGCGAAGACGTTACCGAAGCGCCCGAGCGGCTTGATGCGCAGGCGCTCGACATGCCCGTCGGGTGCGGGGTTTTCGATCTCGACGTCATCGTCATAGCCGCTCGCCTCGATGCGCGCCGCGAGCGCGGCGGGGGAGAGGCCGTAGCGGGAGGCGACGGCGGTGAGGGGGGTGGGGGTGGTCATGGTGAGCGGGGCATGGTGTTGAACGTGGGGCAGTGACGGTTTGCCCCTCGGACCGGGGGCCAGCTCCGCGAACCGGCGGTTGGACCGGGGCGCCTGCCGCAATACCTGCGTCGTTCTGAGTAATTCTCGGATGCGCGTAGTTGCGGCATATTCGGCAAAATCCTAAAAATCCAACCACAAACCGTTGCACGAAGAACCGACCAGTGCCTAGCCTCACGGCGTCCTGGAGGCTCACGCCGAGTGGGGAACTTTTAGGCCGGCGTTCCGCATGGCATGGGAGATCGAGCGACCGTATACGGGGCGCCTCCGAGAGGAAGCTCCTGAGGGATTGGAACCCACTCACTGCAACTCCCGTGACCACGGGGGCAGGAAAGATGTCGTGCCAAAAAGAATTATAGAATTTTCAATAGGGGGTAACAGCGACCAATCGGTGGTCGAGGGCTTTTATCCCTCCGAGGGAATGGGGCGATGGACCTCAGGTACGGAGGGCGGCCTATTTCTTCACGATCTGCCGCACGATGTTCCGATCAGTGTGCGGATGCGTCTCGGCCCGTTTATCGCGGCACCTAAAATTCTCTCGCAAAGATTACGAATATCCTCCGGTTCTACCCCTCTGTACGAGGGTGTCATCAGCCAGAACGCTGAAATCCAATTCACGATTCCAGCCGCCGCCGTATCTGGTGACGGCTCACTGCCGATCGACCTGCAATATCCGGACGCGGTGGTTCCCGCAGTTGTCTCAGATTCTTCTGATTTACGTCGTATTGCATTTGCGATTTGGGACATGATTTTAGAATGGTTGCCCGCTCAGGCTGGCGTAGCGGTAGTTGTCGGAGATAGTCTTAACTCCCGCGTGGAGCGCTCATTCCAGCCCAAGGTCGCGGCAGTGACCATGGTCTATAATGAGATTCATTATCTTCCGATATGGCTGAAGCACTATGGGAATCAGGTTGGCATAGAGAATTGTTTTGTAGTTGATCATGGATCAGATGATGGCAGTACTGATTTCATCGGCCCCGCTAGTGTTGTCAGAATTCCTCGGTCGCCCTACGAACCTCATAAGCAGTCAAGTTTTAACTCATCTTTTTGTTCCAGTTTACTTGAATGGTATGATTGGGTAATTTATTCTGACGTCGATGAAATAATTATGGCGGACCCAAAATATTACTCAAATTTACGTGAGTACTGTTCTCATCCATTGCCTCCGGTCGTGACGGCTATAGGTCTCAATATAGCTCATCGTATCGATATCGAAACTGATCTCGATTTTTCTCAGCCAATTACGGTGCAGCGCCCATACGTCTTCTACGCGTCGTCAATGTGCAAGCCGCTGTTGATTTCCAGGCCGGTTCGTTGGTCCCCGGGGTCGCACTCCTCCGATGCGCCGATAGTCTTCGACCGCCTATACCTCTTTCATCTGCGTTGGTTTGACCTCAAATCCGGGTTGCGTCGACTTCAGAAGACTCGTGAGATGGCGTGGGCACGAACGGACGCCGGTGTTCACCAAAGGGTATCTGACTCAGATATGATCGGACAGTATCAAGGGTTTGGTCGGTTGCCGCCGGTCGACAACGTAGAATTTGATATAAACATTGAGCCGATTCGAGGGGTCGTCGATCAGGTTATGACGTCAAGTATCGGGCGGTCTAACGATCTTTATAAGATTGATCTATCCTTGTGGGGGCAGTCATTGTGGCGGATTCCTCCGAGATTTATCGGTGCTTTTTAGGAGGTTGTTATGGAGTGGTCTGATACTCCCGCCATCAGCATTCAGAACCCTGGTTTTCTCGGTAATCGCTTATACCAGTTTTTTGCTCTCAAATCTCTTGCCGCGGCAATCGGCGACTGCGTCCTGGCCAATTTTTCATTCCCTGAATGGAACATATTGTTGCCGCCGGTGGACAATAGGCGCTATCGGCGCACGATCCTTATTCGCCGGAACGAAGATTTTGATATTCCCTATCTGGCAGAGACGGCTCGTCGTGAGAAATCAGTTCATATAATTGTTGATTTGTACCTACAAAGAAGTGAGTTTTTCCTAGACAGGTCTATATATAGGCAAATATTTCCGATACTAAGTCATGACGTTCCGGTTTTTGATGAGAGGTATTTAGTTATTAATATAAGAACGGGAGACATAAGAACCGGACATGTTCCATTTTACCCGTTAACGCCGATTCGGTTCTGGCGATATCTGGCGGACTTAACCAACCTTACCCCTGTCTTTATGGGGCAACTTGACGAAGGCGATTACGTCAGCGCGCTCAGGCATGAATTTCCGGATGCCGAATTCGTGCCTAGCCAAGGGGCGATCAGAGATTTTGATATATTGCGCCGAGCCGCGAACATTGCGCCAGCGGTAAGCACCTTTTCGCTTGCTGCAGCTTGGCTCTCTAACGCTAGATCGATCTTTCTCCAGGTCAATGGATTCCTTAATCCGTCACACCTACGCGAAGTCGATTTGCTGCCACTTGGTGATGAAAGGTACCGATATTTTCTTTTTCCTATGAATTTTGCCCTCCCTGAGTCTGAAGCATTGCTGCATCACGCGCGTATCGAAGGGCTTTGGCGCGAAGTTTCGGCGACACATCTCCAAGCGATTGCTCTTTCCTCGCCGTTGGTTCAGCGGAATCGTCCTGAACTCGGGACCCAAATCCCGCTAGGTTTTGACGAGCGCTGGTATCTGCACACGTATATCGATGCCGCGCAGCGAATCAGCGAGGGTGTGTATTACGACGCCCTCCACCATTACATTGATATAGGACGCCGCATCGGTTACCGCCCAGGACCGATACTGGAGACGCCAAGCATGCCTGATCTTGCGCGCGGGGCGCGCGCTTGGCAAAGCTCCCTATCGCAATGGTCCGCAGGCAAGACAATCAACGAAGATGCGATGCGAGCGGTAGACGGCGTGCGGGGGCGCGAATATGCATTCCATACGGAGCAAGAAGACAACCCCTGGTGGGTTGTGGATCTGGGGAAGAAGTCGTCAATCGTTGAGATCCACGTGCAGAATCGTAGAGGACCTTGGGTCGTCCGAGAGAAAGCTTTTCCTCTGGTTGTTCTGGTGTCTGATGACGCTAGCGAATGGGTTGAGTATGGTCGGGCGCAGTCTGAAGATCAGTCTCTGGAGACCAACGGGACTCTTTCTCCTGTCGTCTTTCGACGTTCGGGAAAGGTTGAATGCCGATTCGTTAAGGTCCTAGCAGAACGACAAAACACAAACCTGCACCTCGCTGCAGTGGAGGTCTTTGGTTACCCTTGAGCGAAATGGTAGAAGGTCGCAGGGGGAAGAGTGCCGAGGTCCATACCATTTCGACACGGGTTGCGCCGCTAGAGCCGCGCCGTCGAGCCGAGGGCGAACCGGTGTTCAGCGCGAAGTTTCGATTCTGTGAGCCGCGTAATCATACTGCCGATATCGACGCTGGGTGCTAGTCCATTGAATATCGCGCCTAGATCATCTGGCGGTGCCAATCCAGCGGTCCATATGCGGGCGCTCCTCGCCGACCTCAAATACTATAACGCTATCATAACAATGGATGGAGTCGGTATGCTTGCCAAAGCCTGTGGGCTTCATCGCCCCGCGTGAATGGTGCGCGTGTAGCTCGTCGATGAATGCCTTGGTACGCTCTATGAACGTTCCAGCTCTTTCAAGACCTCCCTCGAAATCATCCCAGTATGCGGTATGCAAGTCTTCTACGAGATAAACTCCGTTCTTCGGGATAGTCGGATAAAGAACATCAAATGTTGCATTGATGTGGCTTTGAATATGGCTGCCGTCATCGATGACGATATCGGGCGGGCCAAACTCCTTGATGAGAGATGCCAAGAAGGCGGGGTCAGATTGATCGCCGATACGCACCGCGATCTGATCCTCTTCGCAGCGCTTGCATTCGGGGTCGATATCGACGCCGACAATCCTGACCAAAGGCCCAAAATAACGTCGCCAAAGTTGAAGCGATCCACCACCGGCAACGCCGATTTCAAAAAGTGTAGCATAACGATTCTTGAAACGGGCGAAATGCCTTTCGTAGATCGGGAAATAATGAAGCCATTTCCCTGCTCTCCGATGGTCGTCTACGAGAAAATCACCGTAAAGCGACATTGAGACCATCGCCGATCAAAAGGGAGTGTCCTGTATTGGTTTCACGGTCATTTCTACCCAGGGATAGGCGCGAGCGAGGGGTCAGGGGGAGGCGTGCATAGCTCTACCGCGTCGGGCGCGGCGGGTCCTGGGTGTAGTCGTAGAAACCGCGCCGCGTCTTGCGGCCGAGCCAGCCGGCCTCGACGTACTTCACCAGCAGCGGGCAGGGGCGGTACTTGCTGTCAGAGAGCCCCTCATACAGCACCTGCATGATCGAGAGGCACGTATCCAGCCCGATGAAATCCGCCAACTCCAGCGGCCCCATCGGATGGTTCGCGCCCAGCCGCATCGCCAGGTCGATCGCCCCCACCGTCCCCACGCCCTCGTAGAGCGCATACACAGCCTCGTTGATCATCGGCACGAGGATCCGGTTCACGATGAAGGCCGGAAAATCTTCCGAGACGCTCGTCTGCTTGCCCAGCTTGTGCGCCAGCCCGACGATCGCCTGGAACGTCGGCTCGTCCGTCGCGATGCCGCGGATCACCTCCACCAGCTTCATCACCGGCACCGGGTTCATGAAGTGCATGCCGATGAACTTCTCGGGCCGGTCGGTCCCGGCCGCGAGCCGCGTGATGCTGATCGAGGAGGTGTTGGAGGCGAGCATGCAGCGCGGCGAGAGGTGCGGCAGCAGCGTCTTGAACACCGCGCGCTTGATGTCCTCCTTCTCGGTGGCCGCCTCCACCACCAGGTCGCAATCGCCAAAGGAGGCGTAGTCCGTCGTGGTGGTGATGCGCGCCAGGGCCGCCGCCTTGTCCTCGGCCGTGATGAGGCCGCGCTTGACCTGGCGGTCCATGTTCCCGCCCATCACGCCGAGGGCCTTGTCCAGCGCCTCCTGCCTGATGTCGAGCATCACCACCGGCAGCCCCGCCAGCGAACACACATGGGCGATGCCGTTGCCCATCTGGCCGGCGCCAATCACGCCGACGCGCCCGATCTCCGGCGTCGGGGCCAAACTATCCGCCGTGGCCGCAACCACCCGCGCGTCGACGTTCATGCGATCAACCCTTCCCGAGTTCCGCCGCCAGTTCCGGCAGCGCCGTGAACAGATCAGCGACCAGGCCGTAATCGGCGACCTGGAAGATCGGCGCCTCCTCGTCCTTGTTGATCGCCACGATAACCTTGCTGTCCTTCATGCCCGCAAGGTGCTGGATCGCGCCGGAAATACCGACCGCGACATAAAGCTCAGGCGCGACGATCTTGCCCGTCTGCCCCACCTGGTAGTCGTTCGGCACGAAACCGGCATCCACCGCCGCCCGGCTTGCGCCGACCGCCGCTCCCAGCTTGTCGGCGATCGGCTCCAGCAGCCGGAAATTCTCCCCGGCCTGCATGCCGCGCCCGCCGGATATCACCACCCGCGCCGCCGTCAGCTCCGGCCGCTCGCTCTTGGACAACTCGGCGCCGACAAAGCGCGAGCCCGCGTCGGCCACCGCGACGGCGACATTCTCGATTGCCGCCGAGCCGCCCTCGGCCGCGACCGGGTCGAAGCTCGCGGCGCGCACCGTGATCACCTTCTTCGCGTCCGCGCTCTTCACCGTCGCCAGCGCGTTGCCGGCATAGATCGGGCGGACGAACTGGTCCGCGTCCACCACCCCGGCGATGTCGGAAACCGGCTGCACGTCCAGCAGCGCGGCGACGCGCGGCAGCACGTTCTTGCCGACGGCGGTCGCCGCCGCAAACAGGTGCGAATAGGCGGGCGCGAGGGCGACCAGCAGCGATGCCATCGGCTCGGCCAGCGCGTGCGCGAGGGCAGGGGCGTCCGCGACGAGGACCTTCGTGACCCCCGGCAGCTTCGCCGCCGCGGCCGCGGCCGCCGCGACACCCTCACCCGCGACAAGAGCATGCACCTCGCCGAGCTTCGCCGCCGCCGCAACCGCGGAGCGCGAGGGCTGCTTGATTCCGGCCGCGTCAAACTCGAGCAGAACCAGTGCCGTCATCTCAGATCACCTTCGCTTCAGTGCGCAGCTTCGCCACCAATTCCGCGACGCTCGCGACGCGCACGCCCGCCTTGCGCTTCGCCGGCTCGGCCACGGAGACCAGCGTCAGCCGCGGTGCCGGATCGACGCCAAGATCGGCGGGCTTGATCGTCTCGATCGATTTCTTGCGGGCCTTCATGATGTTGGGAAGCGACGCATAGCGCGGCTCGTTGAGGCGCAGATCCGCCGTGACCACCGCCGGCAGCGCCAGGGCCACCGTCTCCAGCCCGCCATCCACCTCGCGGGTCACGGAGGCGGTCGTGCCGTCGATCGTCAGCTTCGAGGCGAACGTGCCCTGCGGCCAGCCGAGCAGGGCCGCGAGCATCTGGCCCGTCGCGTTCATGTCGTCGTCGATGGCCTGCTTGCCCATGATGACCAGGCCCGGCGCTTCCTTGTCCACCAGGGCCTTGAGCAGCTTCGCGACGGCCAGCGGCTGGAGCTCCACGTCGGTCTCGACCAGGATGCCGCGGTCGGCCCCCATCGCCAGCGCGGTGCGGATCGTCTCCTGGCAGGCGGTGATGCCCATCGAAACGGCGACGATCTCGGTCGCGACGCCCTTTTCCTTCAGGCGCACGGCCTCCTCGACGGCAATCTCGTCAAAGGGATTCATCGACATCTTTACGCCGGCGGTCTCGACGCCGGTGCCGTCGACCTTCACCCGCACCTTGACGTTGTAGTCGACCACCCGCTTGACGGGGACGAGGATCTTCATATGCGCTTTCCCTAACCGGTGTCTCTCCGGCGTCGCCTGGCACAACCCGGCGGCGCGCTTCGCACCTGCACAATCGTTCCTAGGGCTGGGCGCCAGAGCCTGTCAAACGGCAGGATGGCAGGGGCCCTGCCCGCTGGGCGCATGCGCCGCACGATCAGGAAGAGGAGGTCAGGCTCAGCAGCAGGATGAACACCAGCAGCGCCGCGGCCTGGAGTGCCACGCGCCATTGCATCAGCTTGTTGGAGCGCCGCGGGTCGCCGCCGCCGCGGACCAGCCCGATCATGCCGGTCAGCAGCACGCCCACCACGCCGGCCATGAGCAGCAGGACGACGACGAACAGGAAAGTCCTCATAGAATTAGTATAGTGACTTTGGCCTGTTTTGACAGGTGGCGGCGAAGGCGTGCTCAGCCGTTGACACGGGGCGCCCAGCCATGCCCCCTCCGTGCCATGCGTCGCGCCCTGCTGCCCCTTTTGCTTGTGGTCGCGTGGATGGCTGTGCCCTCGGCGGTGCGTGCCGGAACGCCGCCGTCCACGGCGGCCGCGGCAGACCCGGCCGCGTTGACGGCCGCGCAGGCCCGCACGGCGCTCGCCGTGCTGGAGGATCCGGCCAAGCGCGCCGAGCTCATCACGACGCTCAAGGCCATTGCCGCGATGCCGTCGCTCCAGGGCAAGGCGGCCGGGCCCGCCCCCGCCGGTGCGACGCCAGCCGGGAGCCATGGCGCTGGCGCCAAGCCCGCACCGACCGCCCCGGCGACGGGCGCCGCCAAGCCGGCCGGCGCGTTGCCCATCCCGCTCGCCCCGGACAGCCTGGGTGCCCAGCTTCTGCTCGACGCCTCGACGCAGATCTCGAGCCTTTCGAAGAGCGCTTTCGGCTCCGTGCGGGCGCTCACGGATTTCCCGCTGCTGCTGTTCTGGATCCGCCAGACCGCGACGGATCGCTTCGCCCGCAGGGAAATCCTCGATGCCCTTCTGCACATGGTCGAGGTTCTTCTGCCCAGCCTGGCCGCTGCATGGCTGGTCGGGTGGGCGCTGCGCCGGCCGGTGAAGGCGCTGGCCGCCCGCGCCCCGGCGCCGAGCGTGGCCGCAGCGACCGGGGAGGCCGATGAGACCCGCGGCATCGAGGAAGCGGAAGCAGGCCAGACGGAACGCCACTGGTCGGACTCGGCGCCGTTGCTGCTGGCGTTGCGCCGCCTGCCCTATGCCGCCGCCTGCTTCGGTCTCGATCTGCTGCCGATTGTTGCGCTGCTCGCCATGGGCGGCGCCATCCTCGCCAGCCGCGTCGTCGGCACCGCCTATGTCGACCGTGTCGTCATCATCGCGATGCTCAACGCCTCGGCGCTCTTTATGCTGCTGCAGGCGGTGGCGGCCATGCTGGCCTCACCGTCGCGGCCGGCTTTACGGCTGCTCGCGATCGACGACGAGGCGGCCGGCGCGCTGCGGCAATGGACGCGCACGCTCGGTGCCCTCGGCATCTTTGGCTATGCCGCGTTGGAGGCGGGGCTGGTCTTCGGCCTTTACCCGGTGGTGCACGACGCGCTCTTCAAGCTGCTGTCGCTGGCTATCGTGGTCTGCCTCAGTGTCATCGTCCTGCGCCACAACGCTGCGGTGGCGCGCTGGATCCGGGGCCAGCCCGAAAGGAGACCGGGAGGCGGGCATGGCAGGGCGGCGTTCTCGGTCGTGCGGCAGCGTTTTGCCGCGATATGGCACATTGCCGTTGCGTTCTATCTCCTCTCGCTCTGGTCGGTTTGGGCGCTGGCGATACCTGGCGGCTTCAGCCGCATGCTGCGTGTTTTCGTCCTGTCGGTCGGCGTTCTCGTGCTCGCGCGCATCGTGCAGCGTGCGCTGCTGCGCGCCATTGCCCGGGCGCTGCGCCTGCACCCCGCCGTGGCGGAGCGGTATCCGGGGCTGGAGCAGCGGTTGGGCGTCTACCATCCGCTGCTGCGCGGCGGGGCCAAGTTCGTCGTCACCTGTGCGGCCTTGGTGCTGCTCGCTCAGGCCTGGGGATTCGATGCACTCGGCTGGTTCAGCGGTGCGGCCGTGGGCGCGCAGTTGCTGTCCTCGGCCGGCAATATCCTCGTCGCCTGCCTGATCGCCCTGGCGATCTGGGAAGGCGTCAATGCGGCCATTGGAAGCCATCTGCGTCATCTCTCCGCGCATGAGCAGGTTGCCCGCGCCGCCCGCATTCGCACCCTGCTGCCGATGCTGCGCACGGCCCTGCTCATCGCCATCATCACCGTGGTGGCGCTTATCGTGCTGTCCGAGATCGGCGTGAACATCGCCCCGCTGCTGGCAGGCGCGGGCGTCGTCGGCCTGGCCGTCGGCTTCGGCAGCCAGAAGCTGGTGCAGGACATCATCACGGGGCTGTTCCTGCTGCTCGAAAACGCGATGCAAGTGGGCGACGCGGTGACACTCGGCGGCCTGTCCGGTGCGGTCGAGACGCTCTCGGTGCGGACCATCCGGTTGCGGGCGGGGGACGGGTCCATCCACATCATCCCCTTCTCCGCCGTGACGACGGTCACGAACATGACCCGCGACTTTGGCTACGCGATGATGGAGTTCCGCATCGGCACGAACGAGCAGCCCGACCGAATCAGCGAGTTGCTGCGGGCGATCGTCGGCGAGATGCGCAAGGAGCCGGAGTGGGCGGGCATCATCCAGGGCGATCTCGAGGTCTTTGGCCTGGACCGTTTTCTTCTCGGCTCGTGGGTCATGCAGATGCGCATCCGTACCACCGCCGGCGGCCGATGGGGCGTGGCCCGGGAGATCAACCGGCGGGTGAAGCGTCGGTTTGACGAGCTCGGCATCGATTCGCCGATCACCAGCTACAAGGTGCGGGGGATCGCGCCCCCTGCCGTCGTTCCGGTGGTCGATCCCGCGAATATCTGAGCCGGGCGGTGGATCCGTCGCGGTGCGCGGAATTGGACCGAGGCGGGGGACGTCCGGTGCCTACATTGCACGATCATGAAACCGCTCGTTGACGCCGAGGCCCGGCCGCCGCTTGCCCTGCTTTCCGGCCAGGGCTTCGCGCTGCTGCCGGCCGCCGAGGTCCGGGCCTGGCTTCTCAGCCATGGTTCGCTCGCCGATTGGGACAGTTTCGCCGCGAGCTGGGATGGGATGGAGCAGGACCGCTACATGGCGGATGGCGGGCGCTACCGTCGGCGCCGGCACGCGGTCTTCGCGGGGCAGCCGGGCCAGGCGCTGATCCGCCAGCCGCATCAGCCGCACTACCAGACGCGAACCTACAATCGGCTCAACGGTGGGGTCGAGCGATGGTTCGAACCGATGACGCCAGCGGCAGCACAGTCGGCCGCGCTCGGCACCATCCTTGCCGCCGCGCGCGCCTTGTTCGAGGCCATCGCCGCTCCGCGCGCCTGGACGGTGGAGTTGCACCAGTTCCGGATCGAGGCAGGGCCGGATCAATCCGGCAAGCCGACCCCCGAGGGAATGCACCGAGACGGCGTGGACTGGGTGCTGGTGTTGATGGTGCGGCGTCGTAACATCGTCAGCGGCACGACCACGATCCATGATTTGGATGGGCGCCAGCTTGGCAGCTTTACCCTCGCGGATCCGTTCGACGCAGCGATCGTCGACGACCGGCGCGTCTATCACGGCGTCACGCCTGTCGAGGCGGCCGATCCTTCCCAGCCGGCCCATCGCGACGTGCTGGTCGCGACCTTCAAAGCCGCCTGAGGCCCACAGGCGGCGGCACGCCGGAAGTTCATTTCGCCCGCCGCGGGGGCATGCTAGCACCGTGCTCGGCCAGCGAAGGAGAGTTGGGGATGCGCGGCATGGTTTTTCTCGGCAACCGGGCCGTCGAGCTGCGCGATTTTGCGGACCCCAGGCCGGGCCCGGGCGAGGTCGTCCTCGCCATGCGGGCTTCGGGGATGTGCGGCAGCGACCTCAAGCCCTACCGGCACGTCGCCGGTGACACGTCGACGCGCGGCGTGCCGATGCCGACCGAACCCACGATCGGCGGTCATGAGCCCTGCGGCGTGATCGAGGAACTCGGGCCAGGCGTCGTCGGCAAGGGGCTGCACAAGGGGGCGCGGGTGATGGTGCACCACTACGCCGGGTGTGGCACGTGCGAGCATTGCCGCGGCGGCTGGGCGCAGCTTTGCGCCGACGTCCCGCCCACGGTCTACGGCATGACCGGGCATGGTGGCCACGCGCCCTACATGAAGGTTCCGGCCTTCACGCTCGTGCACCTGCCGGACGCGCTGACGTTTGCCACGGGTGCCGCGATCTCCTGCGGCACCGGGACGGCGCATGCCGCGCTGGTGCGCATCGGATGTTCTGGTAACGACACGATTGCCATCTTCGGCCAGGGGCCGGTCGGCCTGTCGGCGACCCAGCTCGCGACCGCGATGGGTGCGCGCGTCATCGCCCTCGACATCAGTGCGACGCGCCTCGCCCGTGCCAGGGAATTCGGCGCATGGGCGACGATCGACCCGAGCAAGGACGAGCCCGTCGGCGCCATCCGCGATCTCACGCATGGCGGGGCGAGCCTGTCGCTCGAAACGTCCTCGGCCGCCAGCGCGCGACGGGCCGCGGTGCAGTGCGTCCGCACGTGGGGGACCGCGTGCTACGTCGGCGAGGGGGGCGATGTGACGCTCGAGGTTTCGCCCGACCTCCTGCGCCGGCAGGTCAGCATCGTCGCCTCATGGACCTTTTCTTCCGGCGGTCAGGCTCGTTGCGCGCGTTACGTCGAGGAGCGTGGGATCGACGTCGAGGCGCTGTTCACCCATCGCTGGAAGCTCGAACAGGCCGCCGAGGCCTATCGGTTGTTCGATCGCCAGGCGGACGGCAAGGGCGTTTTCCTGTTCTGAGCCAGCCGGCCGGGGCCGGGTCGGGAACGAGCCGCAAGCAGGGCTCATGTGTCATCACCGGCGCCGTCGGCCGCATGCCTTCGGCGATGAGGACGAGACGCTGTCGTTTTGATCGCGGACCGCTAACCCTTTCGGATGGCTCCGTCGCTCCGCTTTCACTCGCCGAGTTCGGCGCTGCAGGTGTGTGCGAGCACCACATCAATTGGTGAAAATTTTCTTCAAACGATACAAGAATGAACATATTTATTAAGCAACAAAAACAAATAGTAAACGATATTTTTTCTTGATCTTCCACAATTTCGTTGTCATCTTCAAAGCATCTCGATGCTTTGAAAT
>JAGWQN010000017.1 GCA_028869995.1 Rhodospirillales bacterium | reverse complement strand
TAGGTGATGCGGTTGTTCATCGTCCCGCCATGCAGCGGGTGTGGGTGCAGAATCAGCGCCAGGGGCGCACCGCGGTCCTTGGCGTGATGGTAGCGGCCTTCGAGCCGGCCGTCGGGGCCGGCGAACAGAACCTCAGGCATGCGGCGAAAAGTCCCTTCTTCCCGAACGGGGCAAGCCCGCTCGGCCACGTGTTAAATTGTATCTTCCAAGGCGCCGTTTTCCAGCGCCACTCCGACTGTTCTCCGGCCACCGTCCTCCGCAACGGCTGCCGCCCCCTCATTGACCCGCCGCCGCGCCTGTCGGCGCTACCGGCGATGGTCTCGTAACCGGACTGGCCTCAGCCTATATCCTGCCGCAACCGCGCTGCCGGACACGCTTTGACCTATTGTTGTCACTATAGGGTGTCCGCGGTGCCGATGCATAGGAAATGTCGCATGGGTTTCATGTCGTTGCGTGAGT
The DNA here is from genome assembly GCA_028869995.1 of Rhodospirillales bacterium. Classification (GTDB taxonomy): domain Bacteria; phylum Pseudomonadota; class Alphaproteobacteria; order Acetobacterales; family Acetobacteraceae; genus JAJXXT01. Next base: position 24,757 of record JAGWQN010000017.1, on the reverse strand, counting down.
CCATCCGCGCCTACCAGGCGCGGGACCCGGCGGCCCGCTCAACCGCCAGTATTCTGTTCTGCTACCCCGGGTTGCACGCGGTTCTGTGGCACCGCCTTGCGCATGCGCTTTGGCGCCGCGGCTTCTTTTTTGCTGGTCGTTTGATATCTCACCTGTCGAGATTTCTGACTGGTATCGAGATTCACCCGGGGGCGGAGATCGGCCGGCGGTTGATCATCGATCATGGGATGGGCGTGGTGATCGGCGAAACGGCGGAAATCGGCGACGATGTGCACCTGTACCATCAGGTGACCCTCGGCGGCACGTCGTCCTCGCGCGGTAAGCGCCACCCGACCCTCGGCAACGGTGTCATCGTCGGCGCGGGGGCCAAGATCCTCGGGGCCATCACCATTGGCGACAACGCCCGGGTCGGGGCCAATGCCGTGGTCCTGGAGCCGGTGCCCGCCGATACCACGGTGGTCGGCATCCCTGCCCGTCCTGTTGAGCGCAGGCCGGTCAGGGCGCGGCCGGACCCGTGCTTCGATGCCTATGGGACGCCGGCGGAGGGGGTTCTCGACCCCGTCGAGTCGGAGATCGACCAGTTGCGGACCGAGTTGGCGGAGCTCGAGGCACGGTTCGCGCGCATCGCGGGGCGGGAGCCGGTTGGCAAGTAGGGTCTATCTCGACGCCAACGCGTCCGAGCCGTTGCGCCCGCAGGCGCGGGCGGCGGTGCTCGCGGCGCTGGAGGCGGACGCCAATCCGGCCTCCGTCCACGCCCCCGGCCGTGCCGCGCGAACCATCCTCGACGCGGCGCGCGACGCGCTGGCGGCGTGTTTCGGCGCCCACCCCGGCCGTGTCGTCGTCACATCGGGAGGCGCGGAAGCCAACGCGCTCGCGATCCATGTGCTGGGTCAGGGCCGCCGCCTGATCGTCGCCGCCGTCGAGCACGACTCGGTCCTGGCCGCAGCGCCGGGTGCGGCGACCCTGCCGGTCCAGGCCGACGGCACCGCCCGCCTCGACGCGCTCGCGCCGCTCCTGGCGGATGGGCCGGCGCTGCTCTGTCTGATGGCCGCCAACAACGAGACGGGCGCGATCCAGCCGGTGCGCGAGGCCGCCGCGATCTGCCGCGCCCACGGCGCGCTGCTGCATGTCGATGCCATCCAGGCTGCCGGACGGGTCCCCCTCGATCTCGCGGGCCTCGGCGCCGACAGTCTTGCGATTTCCGGACACAAGCTGGGCGGCCCGCTTGGCGCCGGCGCCTTGCTGTTTGCCGCCGACCCACCGGTCCGGCCGCTGATACCCGGCGGCGGGCAGGAACGTGGCATGCGCGGTGGCACACCGCCGCTGCCGGCCATTGCCGGCATGGCCGCCGCTGCCACCGCCGCCCTGGCTGCCTCCGTGAACGATCTGGCCGCGCTGCGTGACGCCGCCGAGCGTGCCGCCCTGGCCTCTGGCGGCGTGGTCGTCGCCGGGGACGCGCCGCGGCTCGCCAACACGCTTTGCGTCGCTCTCCCCGGCGTGGCCGCGGCAACCCAGGTCATGGCGCTCGATCTCGAGGGCGTTGCCGTGTCCGCTGGCGCAGCCTGCAGTTCCGGCAAGGTGGCTCCGAGCCACGTGCTTGCCGCAATGGGGCTCGGGCCGCTCGCCGGCGAGGCGATCCGGGTCTCCCTGCCCTGGAACACCACGGCCGCGGACATCGACGTGTTTGCGCGCGCCTATGCCGCGATGGCCAGCCGCACCACCCGCCGCACCGATCGAAAAAGCATCCCATGATCCCCAATCGGCCAATTTACCTCGACAACCAGGCGACGACGCCGTGCGACCCCGACGTCGTGCAGGCGATGCTGCCGTTTTTCGGCGCTCAGTTCGCCAACCCGCATTCGGTCGAGCATGTCATGGGCCAGGCCGCGGAGGCGGCGGTGGAGGCGGCGCGCGCCGAGGTCGCAGCACTGCTCGGTGCCGATCCCCGCGAGATCGTCTTCACCTCCGGCGCCACCGAGGCCAACAACCTCGCCATCAAGGGCGCGGCGCGATTCGCGCGCGACGCGGGCGATCCGCGGCGGCGCATCCTCACCTTTGTGACCGAACATCCCTGCGTCCTGGCCAGCGTGCGCGACCTGGAGGGCGAGGGGTTCGAGCCCGTCGTCCTGCCCGTGCTCGCGGACGGCCGGCCGGATCTCGACAAGCTTGCCGCGGCGCTCGCCGAACCGGTGTTGCTGGTCTCGGTGATGGCCGCCAACAACGAGACCGGTGTGCTCGCCGACCTGCCCGCCATTGCCGGCCTGGTGAAGGCGGCGGGCGCGCTGCTGCATACCGACGCCGCGCAGGCGGCGGGGAAGGTTCCGCTCGATGTCGGCAGCGTGCCGTTCGATCTCGTCTCGCTCAGTGCTCACAAGCTCTATGGTCCGAAGGGCGTGGGCGCGCTCTACGTCCGCCGCCGCCCCCGTGTCCGCCTCGCGCCCCTGTTTTCCGGCGGCGGCCAGGAGCGTGGGTTCCGTTCCGGTACGTTGCCCGTGCCCCTCCTCGTCGGGTTCGGCCGGGCCGCCAGGCTCGCCGCGGCGAGCCTGGCCGAGGAGCCGCCGAGCATAGCAGCCCTGCGCGACCGGATGCTCGCCCGCTTGCGGCAGGCCATTCCCGGTCTCGTCGTCAACGGGTCGCTGTCGGCGCGGCTGGCCGGCAACCTCAACCTGACCTTCCCCGCCGCGAGCGCCGCGGCACTGATGCGGGCCTGCCCGGATCTGTGTCTGTCCACCGGGTCCGCCTGTTCCTCGGCCGAGATTGCGCCGTCCCACGTTCTCACCGCGATGGGCCTCGATGCGCAGGCGGCCGGACGCAGCTTGCGCGTCGGCATCGGACGTTTTACCTCCGCCGCCGACATCGATACCGCGGCCGATCTGCTGATCGCAGCCCACGCCGCCCTCTCGCATCAGCGGACGGAATCCTCATGCCCCGCATGACCTTCATCGAGCGCGATGGCACGCGCCGCGACGTGGACGCACCTCTCGGCCTCTCGGTGCTGGAGATCGCGCACAAGCACGGCATCGACATCGAGGGCGCGTGCGAGGGCTCGCTCGCGTGTTCGACCTGCCACGTGATCGTCGACCCCGCCTGGTACGGAAAGCTCGCCAATGCCACCGAGGACGAGGAGGACATGCTGGACCTCGCCTTCGGCCTCGAGAAAACGTCGCGGCTCGGCTGCCAGATCGTGATGACGGACGCCCTCGACGGGTTGGTGGTCCGGCTTCCGGCCGGTACCCGGAACATGTTGAACGGCTGACATGCGTGTGCTCGTCGCCATGTCCGGCGGCGTCGACAGCTCCGTTGCTGCCGGGCTGCTGTGCGAGCAGGGACACGAGGTCATCGGTGTCACGCTGCAACTCTACGACCATGGCGCCGCGACCGGCCGCAAAGGCTCCTGTTGCGCCGGCCAGGATATCGCCGACGCGCGTCGCGTCGCGGGTCGCCTCGGCATACCTCACTACGTGCTCGACGCCGAGGCGCGGTTCCATGACGCGGTGATTGAGGATTTTGCGGCGACCTATGCCGCGGGCCGCACCCCGGTGCCCTGCATCCGCTGCAACCAGAGCGTGAAGTTTGCCGACCTCACGGCGCTTGCGCGCGATCTCGGCGCCGAGCGCCTGGCCACCGGCCACTATGTCCGCCGCGAGGACGGGAAAGACGGCCCCGAGCTGCATCGCGCCGCGGATGCACGCCGCGACCAGAGCTGGTTTCTCGCAATGACGACCCCGGAGCAGCTCGCTCTCGCGCTGTTTCCGCTCGGCGCGATGGCGGACAAGGAGGTTGTGCGCGCCCACGCCGCCCGCCTCGGCCTGCCGGTTGCGGCGAAGCCTGACAGCCAGGACATCTGCTTTGTCCCGGCCGGAGACCACGCGAGCCTCGTGGGCGCGCTGCGCCCGCAGGCGCTGCTGCCGGGTGAGATCGTGGACGAGACCGGGACCGTGCTCGGCACGCACCAGGGGCTCGCGCGCTACACGGTCGGCCAGGCCAAGCGCCTCGGCCTTCCCGCGCACGACGCCGGGCAGCGCGTGGTCACGCGCATCGAACCTGGGGCCAACCGGATCGTCGTCGGCCCACGCGAGGGTGGCGCGCGCCTGGTGCGCCTCGCGGAGCCGAATTGGCTGACGGCCCCCGTACCGCGGCGCCTGACGGTGAAGCTGCGTTCCGGCGAGGCCCCGCGCGAGGCGGCGCTGGTGCCCGACGGTGATTCGCTTGCGGTGCTGCTCGATGCGCCGGCGCGCGCCGCTCCCGGCCAGGCCTGCGTGCTCTACGACGGCACGCGCGTGCTGGGCGGCGGCTTCATCGCGGCGGATTGACCTCTCCGCGCGGCGCCGCTAAGTCCGCGCCCGACCCTGTGGCGGCGTAGCTCAGCGGTAGAGCAGGGGAATCATAATCCCTTGGTCGGTGGTTCAAATCCGCCCGCCGCTACCATTTTTTCGAAGCGCTAGCGGACGCCTCGGGTGGCGTTGCGTGCGTTCTTTCCCGTTTTTGTCCGTCGGTCTTCACGCGGCGCTTGGATCGTCGCACCCTCCCGGGATGCGCTGGGCATCAACGCGCCCGGGCGCTCATCGGCTGGTTGGCGGTGAGGTTGGCGAACCTTCGGCCGCCATGAGCGGCCGAGGCTGGCGAGATCCTGAAGGAAGACAAGGGTCCACGATCGACCGGCGAGGCTGCCCAGCCGGCACCGCGGCGGAGGCGGCGGCTCGGATGACCTCGCCGGTCCCATGCTGAGGGCGCGACAGGCCGCAGGCTTGCCGTAGCAGCGGAACGGAAGGGTCGCGGCGGCAGGGTGTGGCCCGGCTCGAAGGATGCGATGTTTCGCGTGCGGAATTGCAATCGGTGCCGGATGGCCGATACGATCGCCGCGCGATGGTTGGATCGCCGGGCCATCTCCGTGGAATGTCGGTTAATTGGTAGCCGGTATATGGTTACAATTATTCTCATCTCACAACGAAGAGAGGAGGACGTCATTTTTGTTTTTGCCGCGTTGTCACGCTGCCACCTGCGGGCAGCGGCACCGTGGAAGCCACATGCCGTTTGTCTCGCGCTGACGGTATGAGTGGAGGTCAGGCATGAGGTGGCCGGACCTGACGCGGCCGCCGTGGTGGCCGTGGCCTTCGCTGCCCAGGCGCCTGTTCAGGCGGTTCGTGTTCCGCCGCGAGGTTCTTGTCTGTCTGGTGCGAGAGCTCGACGCGCCCGTGCGGCGATGGCGGGTGCCGGCGGGGATCGTGCTGCGGTGGCTGACAGCGGCGGACCTCGACGGGCTGCATCCGGACCTGGCCCCGAGCAGGGCGGCCTTTGCGGACAACTTCGCCGCCGGGCTCGAATGCCACGCCGCCCTCGCCGATGGTCGGGTGGTCGCCGTGTGCTGGTTCGCGCGCGACGCCGCGCAGGATCCGAAGCGGCAGCGCTTCCGATTCAGATGCGACGAGATCTACACCTTCTCACTGTTCGTCGCACCGGCATACCGGGGCAGGGCGCTGGCGGCGGCGGTGCAGACACCCGCCTGGTCGGATCTGCGGGCACGCGACCCCGAGGGACGATACCGGTGGCTGGTGCGGCTGGTCTCGCTGGAGAATGAACGCGCCCTCAAGCTGCACCGGCACATGGGGTTCCGGCCGGATGGGCGGGGACGTTACGATTTCCGGTTGTTCCACTGGCGGGTGACCCGCGCGTTCGCTGCCTCAGCACCACCGATGCGTGGCGCGGCGGAACGGCGGATCGGCGCTTGGGAGCACGGCCGGTGATCGACTTCTCGGTCGTCACCACCGAAGCGGAACTGCAGGCGCTGGCGCCGGCGTGGGACGACCTGTTGCGGCGGGCGCGGGGGTATGGAGCGTTCAGTGACTTCGGCTGGCACATGGCGGCGTGGCGCGACGTCGCGGCGCCGCGTGGCTGCTGGCTGCGGGTGATCGTCGGGCGCGTGTCCGGTCGGGTGGTGCTGATCTGGCCGCTTGTGTTGGATGGCGGGACGCTCAGGTTCCTGTGCTCGGAGAAGTTCGAGTATCGCGACGTGCTGGTGGAGACCGGCCCGTCGGCTGAGAGCTGGACTGTGGCGGCGTGGCGGTTCGCGCGGCGAAGATGTGGCGCGTCGTGGATCGACCTGCGGGACGTGCCGGTCGGCCAGCCCGGGGCCGCGGCATGGCTGGCGCGGGCCGCGGATCACGCGGGCGCGCGGGCGCTGGTGCGCATCACGTACGCGCCGGTGATCCGGCTCGCCCGCCATAAGACGTTTGAGATGTACGCGGCGACGTTGCCGGCACGATTGCAGGCGGACCAGAGGCGGCAGTGGCGGCGGCTGGAGAACTGGCCGGGCGACACCGGGTTCCATGTGGTGGACGATCCGACCGAGGCGGCGGCGCTGGTCCAATGGATGACCATGCGCAAGCTGGAGTGGGCGGCGGAGCGGTCGATCGACGTAGGCGCGATTCGCGAACCGGGCTACCGGCGGTTCCTGGCGGGCGTCATGGGCGAGGGCGTCGCATCGGGTGCCGCGATGGTCTGCCGGCTCGGAGGCGCGGCAGCACCGCTGTCGGCAGGCTGCGGGCTGGTGGTGGGAGACCGGTTCTGCTTCTACATGTTCGCCTACGATCCGGCGGCGGGGACGCTGTCGCCGTCGCGGCTGCTGCTGGAGCGGGTGATCCGCTGGTGCATGGCGAACGGCCTGGTGACGTTCGACTTCCTGCCGGGGGAGGAGGCCTACAAGCCGGTATGGGCGAACGATCGCGAAGCGGTGGCGGACTATGTCGTGCCGGTGTCACTGTGGGGGCATGTGCGGATCGCGTGGGGGCGGCACGCCATGGGATGGCTCGCGCGGCGGCCATGGGTGATGCGCGTCTACCGGGCGGTGCCGACCGCCCTGCGGGCGCGGGTCAGGCGGCGCCTGTCCGGCGGGTGGGACTTGCTGTCGGACATGGAGACGCCACGGCATTAGAGGGACCGGCTATCGGCGGAGGCACGGTCCCAGGAGCGTCCCAAGGGCCTCTTCCCTCTTGCAGGGCCCGTAGCACCATATCCAAGCGTCGCTAGCTGAGCGCTAGCTGCACTTGGACCAGCCGCAATGCTGGCAGGTCAGGCAGCCCGACTCGCGCACCATGCCGGGCTGGCTGCACTTGGGGCAGAGCGGACCGAGAAAGGTCGCGGTGGCCCCGGGCGTGGCTGCCGCCCCCACCGCGTGTCCCGCGATGGTGTGCAGCGCGTCGTCATCCGGCAGGAACCCGATCTCGCGCATGTGTCGCTCGATCACGTCGCCGATCGCCGCGACCAGCGAGGGCACGTAGCGCCCGCCGCTCCATTGCCCGCCGCGCGGGTCGAAGACCTGCTTCAGCTCCTCCGCGACAAACCCCACGTCGCCGCCGCGGCGGAACACGGCGCTGATCATCCGCGTCAGTGCGACCACCCAGGCGTAGTGCTCGAGGTTCTTGGAGTTGATGAAGATCTCGAACGGCCGGCGCTCGCCGTCCTGCTCGATGTCGTTGATGGTGACGTACATCGCGTGCACGGAATCCGGCCAGCGCAGCTTGTACGTCGCGCCGTGGAGCTTCTCCGAGCGCAACATCAGCTCGGGCCCGCTCGACACGGCGATGTTCGTGGCCGGCGTGGGCGCAGGGGCCGGCGCCGGGCTGCTGTCCTTCACCTCGAGCACCGAGCCGGTGATGTCGTTCGGCCGGTAGGTCGTGCAGCCCTTGCAGCCGCTGCGGTAGGCGTCGAGATAGACCTCCTGGAACGCCGCGAAGCCGATGTCGCGCGGCACGTTCACGGTCTTGGAGATCGCGCTGTCGACGTGGCGCTGCACCGCGGCCTGCATGCGCACGTGTTCCGCGGGCGTCAGGTCCTGGGCGGTGACGAAGCAGTCCGGCAGCGTCGCCTCCTGCCCGAACCGCGCGCGGTAGAGCCGCAGCGCATAGTCCGACACCTCTTCCTCGACCCGCGATCCGTCCGGCTGCAGCACCTTGCGCGTGTAGGCGAGTGCGAAGACCGGCTCGATCCCGCTCGAGACATTGTCGGCGACCAGCGAGATCGTTCCCGTGGGCGCGACCGAGGTCAGCAGCGCGTTGCGGATGCCGTGCTCGCGGATGCCCTCGCGGACATCCTCGTCGAGCCCGCGGATGGTCTCGCCGGCGAGATAGGCGTCCCGGTCGAACAGCGCGAACGCACCCTTTTCCTTGGCCAGCGCGACGGAGGCGAGATAGGCCGCGCGCTCGATCTGGCGCGCCCAGTCACCCGCGACCCGCGCCGCCTCGGCGGTGCCATAGCGCAGCCCGCACATCATCAGCGCATCCGCGAGCCCCGTCATGCCGAGCCCGATCCGTCGCTTCGCCGCGGCTTCGCGGGCCTGCGCCTCGAGCGGGAAGCCCGAAATCTCGATGGTGTTGTCCATCATCCGTATGGCCATGCCGACCAGGCCCGCGAGCTCGGCCTCGTCGATCTTCGCCTCCGGCGTGAAGGCGTCGCGTACGAGCCGGGCCAGATTGATCGAGCCGAGCAGGCAGGCACCATAGGGTGGCAGCGGCTGCTCGCCGCATGGGTTCGTGGCGCTGATCGTCTCGCAGTAATAGAGATTGTTGCGGGCGTTGATGCGGTCGATGAAGATAACGCCCGGTTCCGCATAGTCGTAGGTCGCGCGGGTGATGGCGTCGAACAGCGCCTTGGCGCGGACGGTGCGGAAGGTCCGGCCGCCGAACACGAGCGGCCAATCCGCGTCGGCTTCCACCGCGCGCATGAAGGCGTCGGTCACCAGCACCGAGAGGTTGAAGTTGCGCAGCCGGCCGGCCTCACGCTTGGCGGCGATGAAGTCTTCGATGTCGGGATGGTCGCAGCGCATCGTCGCCATCATCGCGCCCCGTCGCGCCCCGGCGGACATGATGGTGCGGCACATCGCGTCCCACACATCCATGAACGAGAGCGGGCCCGACGCATCGGCGCCGACACCGCGGACCGGCGCCCCCCGTGGCCGCAGGGTCGAGAAATCGTAGCCGATCCCGCCGCCCTGCTGCATGGTGAGCGCCGCCTCGCGCAGATGCGCGAAGATGCCGCCGAGGTCGTCCTCGATGGTGCCCATCACGAAGCAGTTGAACAGCGTCACCCGCCGCGCCGTGCCCGCTCCGGCGAGGATGCGGCCTGCCGGCAGGAAGCGGAAATCGCGCAGGGCCTCGTAGAAGCGCGGCTCCCAGGCCGACGGCTCCTTTTCGGCTTCCGCCAGGGCTCGCGCGACGCGCCGCCAGCTGTCCTCGATGCTACGATCGACGGGCACGCCGTCGGCGTCGCGGTGGCGGTATTTCGCGTCCCAGACCTGGCGCGAAATCGGGGCAATGTCGGCGGCGATGGAGCCGAGAAAAGCGTCGCTGTGCGAGTCCATGCCCTATGATCGCGCCAGCCGCGCCGCGCCGCAAATGTTACGAGTCGGGGCGCGGATGACCGGGCGGGAATCGGCGCGCCCGTGCCCGCCTCGCGTGGCCGGACAGCCGTATTGGCGTTAGGAAAGGACCCGCCCGGCTACCGCGTCGAGCTTCTGCATCAGCCCGGCGTCACGTACCTTGTCCGCGGTGATCAGGGCGTGGTCGAGCGCCCGGTCGCAGCCGCAGGGGCATGCGCCGCGCGCCTGGCCCAGGGCCGGAATCGCTTCCGCCACCAGCCGGCGCGCGTTGTCGGCGTTCTGGCCCAGCACCCGGACGACCATCTCCACCGTCACGTGGTCGTGATCGGGGTGCCAGCAATCATAATCGGTGACCATCGCCACGGTGGCGTAGCAAAGCTCGGCCTCGCGGGCGAGCTTGGCCTCCGGCATGTTGGTCATGCCGATCACCGAGCACCCCCAGCCGCGATAGAGCTCGCTCTCGGCCCGGGTGCTGAACTGCGGCCCCTCCATGACGAGATACGTACCGCCGCGTATGACCGGCAGGTCGATCCCCTTGGCCGCGGCCTCCAGCGCATCGCCCAGGCGGGCACAGACCGGATGCGCCATGGAGACATGGGCGACACAGCCGCGGCCGAAGAAGCTTTTGCTGCGCGCGAAGCTGCGGTCGATGAACTGGTCGACGATGACGAAATGCCCGGGCGGCATCGCTTCGCGCAGGCTGCCGACCGCCGAGAGCGACACCACCTCCGTCGCGCCGAGGCGCTTCAGGGCATCGATATTGGCGCGATAGTTGATGTCGGAGGGGGAAAGGGCATGCCCCCTGCCGTGCCGCGGCAGGAACAGGCAGCGGACGCCCCCGAGGCGCCCTTCCAGGATCTCGTCGGAAGGATCACCCCAGGGGGTCGCAACCTTGTGCCAGCGCGGCTCGGCGAGCCCCGGAATATCGTAGAGTCCGGAGCCGCCGATGATCCCGATCACGGGAGACACGGCTGGCTGCGCCGTCGCGTGCATGCCCCCGGTGCCTAGTGTTCGACGTCCGCCCAAACCTTCCGCTTGGCGGCGTAGGTCACGCCGACGAGCAGAGCCAGGAACAGGACGATGTGCACGCCCATGCGCTTGCGCGCCTCCATCTCAGGATTGGAGACGAAGGCCAGGAAGGTGGTGACGTCCTTGGCTTCCTGGTCGATGGTCGCTTTCGTGCCGTCGGCATAGGTCACCTGGTCCGCCTGCAGCGGCTGCGGCATGTGGATCAGGTGGCCGGGGAAATATTTATTGTAGTAGAGGCCGGGGGCGATGTGCATGCCCACGGGCGGTTTCACGTAGCCGGTGAGGATCGCATAGATGTAGTCGGCCCCTCCGGCACGCGCATCCAGCAGCTGCGACTGGTCGGGCGGGATCGCGCCGTTGTTCGCGGCGGCGGCGGCCTCGGGGTTCGGGAACGGGCTCGGGAACGCATCCGACGGCAGGCCGGGCCGCGTGCCGGCCGAACCGTCCGCCTTGATCGTCGGCACGTCGACCGAAGCGGCCAGGGCCTTGATCTGCGCCGGCGAGAGACCGATCCCCGCGAGGTCGCGGAAGTGCACGTACTGCATCGAATGGCAGGCCGAGCAGACTTCCTTGTAGACTTGGTAGCCCCGCTGGGCGGCCGCGCGGTCATAGGTGCCGAACGGCCCTTCGAAGCTCCAGTTCACGTGTGGCAGCGCGGTTTCCTGGGCCTGGGCGCTGCGTGGCAGCACCACGGCCGAGGCCACGAGGCCGCCGGCGAGGAGAGAGGCGAGGATGAACGGGCGCATCACGCATGCTCCATCGGCTTGGCCGCGGCCCCGCCGGGCACCGGGCCACCGCCCAGCACCGGCTTGCCGATGCTCTCCGGCAGCGGCAGCGGTTTTTCGATCTTGCCCAGGATCGGCAGGATCACGAGGAAATGAAGGAAGTAGTAGGTCGTGGCGAGGCGCCCGATCAGCACCCAGTTGCCCTCCGGCTTGTGCGCGCCGACTTCGCCGAGCACGACGAGCGCAATCACCAGCAGGAAGATGAAGGGGCGGTACATGGGCCGGAAGCGCGCGCTGCGCACCTTCGAGGTGTCGAGCCAGGGCAGGATGAAGAGCACCAGGATCGAGGAGAACATGAGCACCACGCCGCCGAGCTTGTTGGGCACGGAGCGCAGGATCGCGTAGAAGGGAAGAAAGTACCATTCCGGAACGATCTCGGGCGGCGTCTGCAGCGGATTGGCGGGGATGAAGTTGTCCGGCGCCATGAAGAAGCGCGGTGCGAAGAACACCACCGCGGCATAGATCAGGAAGAAGACGCAGAGCCCGACGCTGTCCTTCACCGTGTAATAGGGGTGGAACGGGACCGTGTCCTGCGGTCCCTTCACCTCAATGCCCAGCGGGTTGTTCGAGCCGGTCACGTGCAGGGCCGCGACATGCAGGCCGATCACCGCGAGCAGCACGAAGGGCAGCAGGTAGTGCAGCGCGAAGAAGCGGTTGAGCGTCGGGTTGCCGACCGCGAACCCGCCCCACAGCCAGGTGGTGATGTGGTTGCCGACCACCGGGATGGCGGAGAAGAGGTTGGTGATGACGGTGGCGCCCCAGAACGACATCTGGCCCCACGGCAGCACATACCCCATGAAGGCGGTGGCCATCATCAGCAGCAGGATGACGACCCCGAGCATCCAGAGCAGCTCGCGCGGGTTCTTGTACGAGCCGTAGTAGATGCCGCGGAAGATGTGCACATAGACCACGATGAAGAACATGGTCGCGCCGTTGGCGTGGATATAGCGCAGCAGCCAGCCGTAGTTGACGTCGCGCATGATGGACTGCACCGAGCCGTAGGCCATGTGCGCGTTCGGCACGTAATGCATGGCCAGCAGCACGCCGGTCGCGATCATCACGATCAGCTGGACCGAGGCGAGAGCGCCGAAATTCCAGAAATAGTTGAAGTTCTTCGGCGTGGGAAAGACCGCGTATTCCTTGTTCATCATCGTGAACAGGGGCAGACGCGTATCCACCCAGCGGATCACCGGGTTCTTGAATTCGGACTTGTGCAGGCCGGCCATGTCGTTGCTCCGGAATGGGTTCGGTGAGCGGCGGTTCGCCCTGTCAACCGCGCGTGATCGTGGCGGGAAGGGCGAAGGCGTGGAACGGTGCGGCGGGGTTCTGGCGGCCGGGCCTCGCCGTCGGGAGACGCACGTGGCGTCGCGACTGGCGGGGCTGCGGAACCAGAAGCCGGTCTCGCCCGAGGGGGGGAGGCTGAGGCTCCCCGAGTGTGTCCTTGGGGCTCGCCGCACAAGCGGTGGGCGCTCCCAACAGCATCGCCGGCATCGTCGTTCCTCGCTGCCTCCTGCTACCCTGCCGCCTGGCCGCCCTCGCGGCCACGGCGCTACCGGGTAACCTTCTTAGGAGCCGATGTTGGCGGCTGCAACATGGTGCCTGCGGTAACCTGCGAGGGGGGCTTCGCGCGCGGCGCGGTCGGAGCCAGACTAAGGCATGCAAGACCCGACGGCTCCGCCTCCCGACCCATCGGCGCACGCTGCCCTTCGCCCCCGGGTGCAGGCCTGGTTCGAGGCGCTGCGGGATCGGATTTGCGCGGAATTCGAGGCGATCGAGGCCGATGCGGGCGGGCCGGAGCGCTTCGTGCGCACCCCCTGGGAACGCCCGGCCAATCCGGATGGCAGCCCGGGCGGCGGCGGCGTGATGAGCCTGATGCGCGGCCGCGTCTTCGAGAAGGTGGGGGTGAACGTCTCGACCGTGGCCGGGGAGTTCAGCGAGTCCTTTCGCGCCAGCGTCCCCGGTGCAGCCGAAGATCCCCGATTCTGGGCCTCTGGCATCTCGCTGGTGGCCCACATGGCGAGCCCTCGCGTTCCGGCGGTGCACTTCAACACCCGCATGCTGCTGACCACCCGCGGTTGGTTCGGCGGCGGCGGCGACATCACCCCGATGCGCATGGACACGCCCGAGGCGCTGGCCGACGCCGCCGCTTTCCACGCGGCCTTCCGTGCCGCCTGCGACCGCCACGACCCGGACTACTACCCGCGCTTCAAGGCGTGGTGCGATCGCTATTTTTATCTGCCGCACCGCGGCGAGCCGCGCGGGGCGGGTGGCATCTTCTTCGACAATCTCGACTCGGGAGACGCGTCGCGCGACTTTGCGTTCGTTCGCGACGTGGGCGAGGCTTTCCTCGCCGCCTACCCCGCGATCGTGCGGCGGCGCTACCGGGAGGCATGGACCGAGGCGGATCGCGCGCACCAGCTGCTCCGCCGCGGGCGTTATGTGGAGTTCAACCTGCTCTACGACCGCGGCACCCTGTTCGGCCTGCGCACCGGCGGCCATGTCGAGGCGATCCTGATGAGCATGCCGCCGGAGGTGCGCTGGTAGGCCGGGGCGGGGCGCTCAGCCCTCGCCTTCGGTCAGCAGCATGACCAGGCCGGAAAGCACCAGGCTCGCTCCGGCCAGCGCAAGCCCGAGCGCCAGGGTCGCGCGATCGCCCGGTGGCGCCACGGCGATCTGCGCGGCCAGCGTCCGTCCCCCCAGCACCAGCACCGCGCCTGCGGCGCCGAGAGCCCTCGCGAAGCCGGCGACGCAGGCGCGCAGAAGCGCGGTCCGGCAGGCACCGGCCAGCAGCCAGCCCCGCTGCACGACGCCGATTCCGGTCAGGTAGAGGGCCTGCCCATAGGCGGCGCGAGCCCGCCCCAGCGCCCGCGCCGCGAGCGACGCGACCAGGGGGGTTGCCAGCAGCGCCTGCGCCGCCGCCAGGAGGAGGACAGTCGGCGGGCGCGCCGGTTCCGCGACGCCGAGCACGACGAGCCCGATCACCACGCTGGGCATGCCGCGCCAGGCCTCGACCGCGGAGAGCAGCAGCCCGCGCCCGGGAAAGCGGGCGAAGCCCAGGGGGAGAGCGAGCAGGAGACCGAGAGCTGCTGCGAGCGCGCCGCCCAGTCCCGCGACCATCAGGGTGATGCTGCCCACCATCGCCGTGCCCGCTCCCGCCTCGACCTATGCCAGCAGGGCCTGGCTGCGCACGAGACGCGCATACAGCCCATCCTGCTGCATCAGCGCCGCATGCGTGCCCGCTTCCACCGCCCGTCCGGCCGCCACCGCGACCACCAGGTCGGCGTCGCGGACCGTCGAAAGCCGGTGCGCCACCACGATCGTGGTGCGCCCGGCGCGCAGCCGGCCGAGTGCCGCCTGCACCAGCGCCTCGCTTTCGGTGTCGAGCGCGCTGGTCGCCTCGTCGAGCAGCAGCACGCGTGGATCGCGCAGCAGCGCACGGGCGAGCGCGACGCGCTGGCGCTGCCCGCCGGAGAGCCGCTGCCCGCCCGGACCGACGCGGGTCCCGAAGCCATCCGGCAGAGCGGCGATGAACCCTCCCGCCGCTGCCGCCGCCGCGGCCTCGACCTGCGCCTGCGTCGCGCCCGGGCGGCCCATGGCGATGTTCGCGCCGATGCTGTCGTCGAACAGCAGCGCATCCTGCCCGACATAGGCGATGGCATCGCGCAGGCTTGCCAGCGTCACGTCGCGCACATCCGCGCCATCGAGTCGCACCGAGCCGGCCGTCGCCTCGATCAGCCTTGGCAGCAGCGCGAGTGCCGTCGACTTGCCGCCGCCGGAGGGCCCGACCAGCGCCACCATCTTCCCTGGTTCGGCGCGAAAGGAGAGTCCGTCGAGCGCCACCCGGCCGTCGGGATAGACGAACCGCACATTCTCGAACGCCACCTCGCCGTGGCCCGCGGGCAGCGGCCTCGCGCCGGGCCGGTCCGCGATCCCCGGCTTTTCGTCGATGACCGCGAAGATGCGCGCGAGCCCCGCGACGCCCTCCTGGATTGCGGCATTAAGACTGCCCAGCGCCCGGATCGGCCGCGCTGCCAGCAGCAGGGCGGTGACGAAGCCCGTGAAGTTGCCGAGCCCCGAGGCGCCGGTCGCCGAACGCCAGCCGGCGAACCCGATCACCGCGGCGACGGCGGCGCCACCGAGCACCTCCAGCATCGGGTCCAGGACCGCGCGGGTGCGGATCATGCGCATCAGGTTGCGCTGCAACGTCGCGAAGGTCTGGCGAGCCCGCGACAGCTCCGCTTCCTCGAGCCGGTAGGCCCGCACCGTGCGCGCCTGGGCGAAGCTCTCCGTCAGCATCGCCGCGGCATCGCCGACACTGGCCTGCATCCGCCCCGAGGCGTTGCGGATGCGCCGGCCGACCCGCTGAATCGGCAGCGCGGCGATGGGGTAGAGCAGGGCCGCGATCAGGCACAGCGTCCAGTCCATCCACAGCATCGAGGCGATCAGCGCCACCAGCGTCACGGCGTCGCCAGCGCCGGAGACGGCACGCACCGCGGCATCGCGGATGGTGTTGGCGTCCGTGGTGAACCGCGCCGCCAGCTGCGCCGGCGCCTCGCGCTCGACCCGGTGCAGATCCGCCTGCACGAGATGCGCGAACATCCCCTCCTGCAGGCCGCGCACCACCGAGAGCACGAGGGACTGCACGCTGATCGACTGAAAATACTGGGCCAGCGCCTTGATGGTGGTCACGGCGACGACCAGCACTGGCACCTGGTAGAGGATGCGCGGATCGTGCTTGTCGAACAGGTCGAAGGCGTGACGGATCACCAGCGGATAGGCGCCCTGGGCCAGCGCCAGCAGCAGCGTCAGCGCCGCGACGCCGGCGACCAGCCGCTTGTGCGGCCAGATCTGCTCGCGCAGCAGCCGACGCACCAGCGCGCGCGTATCGGCGAGGGCCTCGGCGGCGGGCGGCTCTGGGTGCGCGGCGTCCATCGCGGCCCTCTAGCAGCGTCGCCCCCGCTCGTCACGGCAGCACCGGCCGGGCGCGGCGCCAGCCGCGGTCAGGCCGGCCCCTCCTCGCCCGCGGCCGGCGCATAGGCCCGGGAGGCCTCGAGGAAGATCTCATCCAACCGCCGCCCGGCGACGTAGCCCTTCATGCCGCGTGGCTTTCTGACCCCCGGCATCTGCCGCGGGCATTCCTCGATCCGGCCGAGCACCGTGCGTACCGGCAGCAACGCGGTCCAGGCCGGCACCGCGTAGTCCTCCTCGTCGTCGTGCACGCCGACATCGCGGATCTTCGCCGAAGCCTGCTCGATGGGCATGGCGATGAAGCTCGTCGCCTTGACCTCCTTGCGTGTGGGCTGGCGCACGAGGCCAGCCCGGCCGGGGAAGAAGCGGTCGAGGAAGCGGTCCATCAGCCGCACCTTCTCGGCGTCGTCGTCGATCCGGCGCGCGGTGCCGAAGGCCATCACCGACCGATAGTTGATCGAATGGTTGAACCCGCACCGCGCCAGCACGATCGCGTCCATATGCGTGACGGTCAGGCAGACCGGCAGCCCGGCACCTTCGTTGCCCTGGCCCTGGTTGCGGATCATCCGGCTGGCCGCGGAGCCATGCCAGTAAAGTGTGTCGCCGTCGCGCCAGAACGCGGTGGGCGTGCAGTAGGGCTGGCCGTCGATGACATAGGCGAGATGGCAGACCAGCGCGCGATCGAGGATGTCATAGACCGTTGCCTTGTCGTAGTGCCCGCGCATCGGCCGGCGGACCACGCGGTTGCGTCGGGTGAGGGGGAAGGTTTCGGCGCTCGTACTCATACGGGATGCCCCTGGGTGCGGGATCCATGGAACGCGAAGCGGTCTGACGTGGAAGGTCCGTTTGCTCCCGTCGCGCCATACCATTTCGCGGCCGTCGCGAAGCCGGTCGGGGCTGGTCGTTCGGTCCCGCACCGTTTAGCCCTGCGTCATGCATCGCGTCGGCGTCTATGTGGGTCTCGATCTCGTGGGTGACGGGCTGATCAAGCTGCCCTTCGTGCGCGCGCTGCGGCGTGCCTTTCCCGAGGCCGAGCTGATCTGGATCGCCGGCGAGGGCCGCAGTGCCTATGCCGGCGCGCTGGCGCCGCTCATGCCGGGCCTGCTCGACCGGGTCGTGGAACGCAG
Source organism: Rhodospirillales bacterium (assembly GCA_028869995.1). GTDB lineage: Bacteria > Pseudomonadota > Alphaproteobacteria > Acetobacterales > Acetobacteraceae > JAJXXT01. The sequence goes on along the minus strand of JAGWQN010000017.1, from coordinate 7,475 downwards.
CGGCACCGGCGCCGGGCTGCGCCGCGCCCTCGGCCCGCGCCTCGACCTGCTGATCGACACCCAGACCCATGTTGGCACGACGCTGGCCCTTCGCCTGTTGCGCCCTCGGCGCTTCGTCACCGCGGCGGCGGGCTACTGGCTGTCGGACCGGCGCCCCCGCGCCCTGCGTCCGCGCCGCGTCGTGGAGCGCCTCCTGCTCCTGCTCGAACTCGCGACCGGGCGCGAGCCCGACGCATCGGGCGCCGTCGAGCTGCCCGCCTCGGCGAAGGCTCAGGCCGCGGCCCTGCTGCCGGGCGAGGTGCGCCGCGTGGCCCTGGTTCTCGGCGCCGGTGGGCGCCACAAGGCTTGGCCGCTCGGGCGCCATATCGAACTCGCCCGGGCCCTGGTGGTCCGCGGCATTGAGCCGGTGGCGATCGCGGGTCCCGCCGAGGCCGACCTGGTCGGCGCCTTCCGCGAGGCGGTGCCGGAGGCCGCGATGCCGCTTCAGCAGATCCCGCCGGCCGGACCGGAATTGACCATCGCGCTCGCGGCCCGCTGCGCGGCCGGGGTGGCGGGCGACTGCGGCGGCGGCCACATGCTCGCCGCCGCCGACATCGCGCTGGTCTCGCTGTTCGGGCCCACCGATCCGGCGAAGTTCGCCCCCTGGTGCGCGCACAGCACCATCGTCCGGGCGCAGGACCATGGCGGCCCGGACATGGCGGCGATCCCGCTCGCCGCGGTGCTGGCCGCGCTTACTCCTTTCGTTTGATCGCCAACGGGCCGCTGGCCTGGCACGTCGGCATCATCTCGAGCCGGTTGATGTTCACGTGCGCCGGCAGGTTCACCACCCAGGCCGTCGCCTCCGCGATATCCTCCGGGGTCAGCGGCGTGGTCCCGGCATAGACCGAGGCCGCCCGCGCCGCGTCGCCGAAGCGCACGGCGCTGAACTCGGTGCCCCCGACCAGCCCCGGCTCAAGATCCGTCACCCGCACATGGGTGCCGACGAGGTCGGCGCGCAGGTTGAGGCTGAACTGGGTGACGAACGCCTTGGACGCGCCATAAATGTGGCCGCCCGGATAGGGGTAGATCGCGGCCGTGCTGGAGAGATTGACGATGTGCCCGCGGTTGCGCTCGACCATCCCCGGCAGCAGTGCGTGCGTCACGCGCATCAGGCCGGCGACGTTGGTCGCCACCATCGTCTCCCAGTCCGACAGCCGCGCCCGGTAGGACGGGTCGAGACCGAGCGCGAGGCCCGCGTTGTTCACCAGGACATCGACCTCGCGCCAGCCCGCGGGCAGCGCCGCGGGCAGGCCGGCCACGGCTTCGCCGGCCGTGACATCGAGCGGCCAGGGCAGCACAGCCGGCCCCAGTTCCGCCGCCAGATCGCGCAGCCGTTCGGCCCGCCTCGCCGCGGCAATCACCCGATGCCCGTCGCGCACGAAGCGCCGCGCGATCGCGCTGCCGAAACCGGCCGAAGCTCCTGTCACCAAAACCGTCAACGTCATGCTCGTTCTCCTTAGGGCACGTTCAGCCCGATCGAGACCGGGCAATGGTCCGAAAGCCGATTCTTCCAGGCCTGATTTTTCTGACGATACACCATAACCCGCAGGCTGTGCGCCACCAGCCACGCGCGGGCCGGCCCGCCCAGCAGGATGTGGTCGATGAAATGCGGGTACTCGCCGCCCCAGCACGGGTTGCCGAAACCGGCGTCGGCCCGCAGCAGCGCCAGCCGCGACGGGCCGAAATCCGGGTCCATCGCCCGGGTAAAATCCGGGTTGGCGTCCATCACGCGGTTGAAATCGCCGAGCACGACAAACGGGGTGGCGTGCGCGTCGCGCGCCGCGATCCAGGCGCGCAGCGGCGCGATCTGCCGGCGCAACGTGTCGCAGGCATAGCTCCGGGTCTGCAGCGGAACGTCCCAGCAGCCGGTCTTGAGATGCAGGGCGAGCAGCCGCAGCTTCGTCCCGCCGACGTTCAGGGTGATGTCGGCGCCGCTGCGCAACGGGTAACGGGCATCCGGATAGGGCACCAGCGCGGTCAGGTCGGGATGTCGCCGGTAGGCGATACCCCGGCGGATCGCGAAGCCCACGCGCTGGATCACGCGGTCATGCGTCAGGACGAGGTTGTAGCGATCGGGCGGGAAAACCCGCGCCGCCGCTTTGCGTCCGTCCACTTCCTCGAAGGCCACCACATCGGCATCGAGGTGGCGTGCGTAGGCGGCGAGCGCGGACCAGTCCTGCGGCCGGCGCGTGCGCACATCGGACGGAAGCGCCGGGTCGCCGGTCGGACGGGTGGTCAGCCAGTCGAGGTTCCAGGTGGAGATCTTGAGGGTTGCGGCCGACGCAGGAAAGGCCGCGAGGGCGAGCAGGAGGACGACGAGCTTGCGCATGACGCCATGTTCCTCGTGCGCGCCGCCCGGGTCCAGCCCCCTACCGGTCGCGCGCGGCGGGTGGCATATTGATGTGCGTCCAAGCGAGCGTCACCCGGGAATCGGGCGCTGTCAGGGGGTTGCCGTGCAGCCTAGCGATGTCAGCAATCCGGCCTTTTTCCATAAGGTCGTCGATTGTCAGTGGGCCTGTCCCGCGCATACGCCGGTGCCACATTACATCCGTCTCATTGCCTCGGGGCGGAATGCCGATGCCTACATGGTCAACTGGCATTCGAACGTCTTCCCCGGCATCCTCGGCCGTACCTGTGACCGCCCCTGCGAGCCGGCTTGCCGCCGCGGCCGGGTCGAGGAGGAACCGGTCGCGATCTGCCGGCTCAAGCGTGTTGCCGCCGACAACAAGGGCGACGTCGCGCACCTCATGCCCACGCCCGCATCGCCCAACGGGCGGCGCGTGGCCTGCGTCGGTGCCGGCCCGGCCAGCCTCGCCTGCGCCCGCGACCTCGCCGCCGCCGGCTACAGCGTGACCGTCTTCGAGGGTGGCAAGCAGCTCGGCGGCTTCATTCGCAGCCAGATCCCGCGCTTTCGGCTGCCGGAATCGGTGATCGACGAGGAGGTGGGATACATCACCGCCCTCGGCGTGGAGACGCGGACCGGCCACTACATCTCGTCGTTGAAAGCGCTGCTGGCCGAGGGATACGACGCCATTTTCGTCGGCTCCGGCGCGCCGCGCGGACGCGACCTCGACATCCCCGGCCGCCAGGAAGCCGGCGCCCGGATTCACCTCGGGATCGACTGGCTCGCCTCCGTTTCCTTCGGCCACGTCAAGGCGATCGGCCGGCGCGTGATCGTGCTCGGTGGCGGCAACACGGCGATGGATTGCTGCCGCACCGCGCGCCGCCTCGGCGGCGAGACTGTGACCGTCGTCGTCCGCTCCGGCTTCGAGGAGATGAAGGCCTCGCCGTGGGAGAAGGAGGACGCGATGAGCGAGGACATCCCGATCCTCAACTATCTCGTGCCGCTCGCCTTCCTCCACGACGGCGGGCGCCTGACGGGCATGCGCTTCCAGAAGGTGCGCGCCGAGTTCGACGCGAAGGGGCGCCGCCAGTTGGTGGCGACCGGTGAGCCGGACGTGGAGATGCCCTGCGACGACGTTCTCGTTGCCGTCGGCCAGGAGAACGCGTTCCCATGGATCGAGCGCGACATCGGCCTCGACTTCGACCGTTGGGGCATGCCGGTCCTGGACCCGGCGACGATGCAGTCGAGCATTGCGAACGTCTTTTTCGGCGGCGACGCGGCGCTCGGGCCCAAGAACATCATCTGGGCCGTGGCGCACGGGCACCAGGCGGCGATCTCGATCGATCTTCTGCTCTCCGGCGCGGATGTGAGCGACCGCCCGCCGCCGCATGTCACGCTCGTTTCCCAGAAGATGGGCATCCACGAGTGGAGCTATGACAACGCGGTGGCGATCGACCTTCGCTACAAGGTGCCGCATCGGGACAAGTCGCTGGCCCTCGCCGATCTCGGGGCGGAGGTGGAACTCGGTTACGATCTCGACCTGGCCTTGAAGGAGGCGCAGCGCTGCCTCAACTGCGACATCCAGACGGTCTTTGCGCCCAAGCTGTGCATCGAGTGTGACGCCTGCGTCGATATCTGCCCCGTCGATTGCATCACCTTCACCGCCAATGCCGACGAGCCGGTGCTGCGCCAGAGCCTCAACGCGCCCGCGCCCAACGTCATGCAGGACCTGCAGGTGCATGACGGGCTCAAGACCGGCCGGGTGATGGTCAAGGACGAGGATGTCTGCCTGCATTGCGGCATGTGTGCCGAGCGCTGTCCGACGGGGGCGTGGGACATGCAGCGTTTCCTGCTCGACATGGCCCAGGTCGGTACGTTGCCACCACGTATCAAACCCCACGCGGAGTTCGTCGCTGCATGAAACCGCTCGTCCGCGTCAACGATTTCGTCGTCAAGTTCGCCAACGTCAACGGATCGGGTTCGGCTTCGGCCAACCGGCTGTTCGCGCGGTCGATCATCCGCATGGGCGTCCCCGCGACGCCACGCAACATCTTCCCCTCGAACATTCAGGGCCTGCCGACCTGGTATGAGGTGCGGGTCTCGCAGGCCGGCCATCTCGGCGCGCGCGCCGGCACCGACCTGATGGTGGCGATGAACCCGCAGACCTGGGACAAGGACATCGCCGGGATCGTCCCGGGCGGCTACCTCTTCTACGACAGCACGCGCCCGCTGCCGGCGTCCAAGTTCCGCGAGGACATCACGGTGCTGTCGCTGCCTCTGACCGCGATCTGCAACGCCGAATACAGCGATCCGCGCCAGCGCCAGTTGTTCAAGAACATCATCTATTTGGGGGCGCTTTCCGCGCTGCTCGACATCGACCCTGCTGTGGTCGAGCAGCTTCTCGCCGAACAGTTCAAGGCGAAGGAAAAGCTCATCGCGCCGAACGTGCATGCCTTCCGCCTCGGCCACGCGCACGCGGAAAAATCGTTGCCGTGCCCGATCGGCCTGACGGTACGTCGCGCCGACAAGGTGGGCGACAGCATTTTTCTCGAGGGCAACTCGGCCGCGGCACTGGGCGCCGTCTATGGCGGGGCGACCGCCTGCGCCTGGTACCCGATCACGCCCTCGACGTCGCTCGCCGAAGGCTTCCAGCGCTGGTGCGCCCGTTTCCGCACCGATCCGGAAACGAAGGAGAAGCGCTACGCGATCGTCCAGGCGGAGGACGAGCTTGCGTCGATAGGCATGGTCATCGGCGCCGGCTGGAACGGTGCGCGGGCCTTCACGGCCACGTCGGGTCCCGGCATTTCGCTGATGCAGGAGTTCCTCGGTCTCGCCTATTTCGCCGAAATTCCCGCCGTGATCTTCGATGTGCAGCGCGCCGGTCCCTCGACCGGCATGCCGACGCGCACGCAGCAATGCGACGTGCTCGTCTGTGCCTATGCGTCGCACGGTGACACCAAGCACGTGGTCCTCTTCCCCGAGGACCCGCGCGAATGCTTCGAATTCGGTGCGGCCGCGTTCGATCTGGCAGACCGGCTGCAGACGCCTGTCTTCGTTCTGCTCGACCTCGACATTGGCATGAACGAGCGCCTGGTGGCACCGCTGGCGTGGGACGATTCGAAACGGATGGATCGCGGCAAGGTGATGACCGCCGAGATGCTCGAGGCCGGGCGCGACTTCGGCCGTTATCTCGACGTCGACGGCGACGGCATCGCCTGGCGCACCTGGCCCGGCACGCACCCGACGCGGGGCTCCTTCTTCACGCGCGGCACCTCGCGCGACCGATATGCCCGCTACACGGAGGAAGGCGACGCCTATCGCGACAACATGGAGCGGCTGCTGAAGAAATTCACCACCGCCCGCACGCTGGTCCCGGCCCCGTTCCGTCGCGATGCGGCGGCGGGCTCGCGCCTGGGTGTGATCTATTACGGTTCGACCGCACCGGCGATGGACGAGGCGCTCGAACTTCTGGCGGCGCAGGACCTGGCACTCGACGCGCTGCGCATCCGCGCCTTTCCGTTTCACCCGGATGTGAAACGTTTCGTGCAGGAACACGAACGGGTCTTCGTCGTCGAGCAGAACCGCGACGCGCAGCTTCGGTCCCTGCTCGTGATCGAGGAAGAGATCGACCCTGCCCGCCTGGTCCGCGTGCTCCACTATGACGGCTCGCCGATCACCGCGAGCTTCATCGCCGACGAGATCGCCGCACACGCGCGCGTGACGCCGCTGCGGCGAGCCCAATCCCACGCTGTTCAGCCGCAGGGGCATTAGAGAACGCGCCATGACCTATCTTCCCAAGCCCAAGCTGCATCATCCGGACCTGCCGAAGAACGAGCTCGGCCTCACGCGACGCGACTACGAGGGCACGATCTCCACGCTCTGTGCCGGTTGCGGCCATGATTCGATTTCAGCGGCGATTATCCACGCGTGTTACAACCTGTCGCTGCCGCCGCACCGGATCGCCAAGCTCTCGGGTATCGGCTGTTCGTCGAAGACGCCAACCTACTTCCTCGGTGCCGCGCATGGCTTCAACTCGGTGCACGGGCGCATGCCCAGCGTGCTGACCGGCGCGCACCTGGCCAATCGCGACCTGATCTATCTGGGCGTCTCGGGTGATGGGGACTCGGCGTCGATCGGGCTGGGCCAGTTCGCCCATGCGCTGCGCCGTGGCGTCAACATGACCTATATCGTCGAGAACAACGGCGTCTATGGCCTCACCAAGGGGCAGTTCTCGGCGACCGCCGATCGCGGTGCCGTCAACAAGCGCGGCACCGCCAACGGCGACAACGCCATCGACTTGGTGGGCCTCGCGCTGCAACTCGGCGCCACCTTCGTGGCGCGCAGCTTCTCGGGCGACAAGGCGCAGCTGGTGCCTCTTATCGAGGCGGCGCTGACGCATCCGGGGCCGGCGTTCATCGACTGCCTGTCCCCCTGCGTCACGTTCAACAATCACGCCGGTTCGACCAAGAGCTTCGACTACGTCCGTGCCCACAACGAGGTGGTGAACTTCCTCGACGTCATCAGCGGGCGCGAGCCGATCACGCACGAGCAGGAGCCCGGCACGGTCAAGCTGGTCGAGCAGCACGACGGCACCGTGCTGCGCCTGCGCAAGCTTGAGACGGATTACGACCCGACCGACCGCGCGGCCGCGATCGACTATCTGGCCCGTCACCAGCAGGCGGGGGAGATCGTGACCGGGCTCCTCTATGTCGATGCCGATCCGCAGGAGCTGCATGCGCATCTGGGTACGGCCCGGACGCCGCTCAACCGCCTCGACGACGCGGCCCTCGTTCCCGGCGCGGCGGCGCTCGGCAGGATCAACGCCTCGCTCCGCTGACCCGGCAGGATCATCGCGACATCGCCCTGCGGACGGCCTGCGCCCCCGCGACAAGGTTCGCCGGCCATGGCATGAAGGCGCCATCGAGGGAGGCAAGCAATCCAAGCCCTGCGACAATTGCTGCTCTTGCGTCATGCTAAGGCGGTCCCGTCGACCAGCGACGCCGCTGACCATGCACGCCCGCTGGCCCCGCGCGGCCGTGCGGATGCGGCGTTGCTGCGCGCCGCGATGCGCGCGCGCGGCCTGGTGCCGGAG
>JAGWQN010000147.1 GCA_028869995.1 Rhodospirillales bacterium | reverse complement strand
TCCGCGCCCCCGCGGGCCCCGGCCTGAAGCCCGGCGCCGGCAAGCCATGGCTGCCCGTTGCCGGGGCGGTCGTCCGCAACTGGGGCGATGCCACGCCCGCCGGTCCGGCCGTGGGCCTCAGCATCCGGGCCGCTCCCAATGCGCGCGTCGTCTCACCCTGCTCGGGCCTCGTCGATTTCGCCGCCCCGTTCCGCGGCTACGGCAAACTCGTCATCCTCGACTGCGGGGGCGGCTGGCATTTCGTCCTGGCGGGTTTCGCGACCCTGCAGGCGCGCGAGGGTGTCCATGTCAACCGCGGCCAGCCGCTCGGCGCGATGGCCGCCTGGGATCCGCGATCGGGCCAGCCCGCGCCGCTGCTGTATGTGGAGCTGCGCCATCCGACGAGCCCGGTCGACCCCACTCCCTATCTGCGCCGCGGCCTTCCCACCGGATGAGGCGCCGTGTGACGCTGCTTTAACCCTGTTGCGCGTTTCCTCGTCGGTGCCATCTAGGTTACGTTCGCCTCCCGCCCCCTCGGATCTCAAGCCCAAGGACCCATTGATGCGATTCCGGACCTCTCTTCTCCTGGGGTCGGCCTTCGTGGCCGGCGCGCTCTCGGTCTCGGCGCTGCTTCCGCTCGAGCACACGCTCGGCGTCAGCCTGCTGCCGCCGGCGCTGGCCGACGCCCTGCCGGGCAACGCCAACACCGCCGAAACCTATCGGATGCTGTCGCTGTTCGGCGACGTGTTCGAGCGGGTGCGCGCCGATTATGTCGATCCGGTGTCCGACAGGAAGCTGATCGAGAACGCCCTCAACGGCATGCTGACCGGGCTGGACCCGCACAGCATGTACATGACCCCGAAGCAGTTTCACGACATGAACGTGCAGACGCGCGGCGAGTTCGGCGGTCTCGGCATCGAGGTCACCTCCGACCACGGTCTCGTCAAGGTGATCTCGCCCATCGACGGCACGCCGGCGTCGAAGGCCGGCATCAAGTCCGGCGACTTCATCGTTGGCGTCGATGGCAAGAGCGTCGAGGGCGATTCCCTCAACGACGTGGTGCACATGATCCAGGGCAAGCCCGGCACCAAGATCTCCCTGACCGTCAAGCGTCCCAACGTCGCCAAGCTGCTGGTCTTCCCGATGACCCGCGAGGTCATCACCATCCAGGTCGTGAAGTCGCATCTCGAGCCGGGGGCGATCGGCTATATCCGCATCGCGCAGTTCACCGACCAGACGGATTCCGGCCTGCGCAAGGCCTACGCCGCCCTCACCAAGCAGGCCAATGGCAAGCTCAAGGGGCTGGTGCTCGACCTTCGCAACAACCCGGGCGGCCTGCTCGACCAGGCGATCGCGGTTTGCGACGACTTCATCAAGGATGGCGAGATCGTTTCGACCCGCGCCCGCCACCCGCAGGACAGTCAGCGGTGGAACGCGCGCGGCGAGGACATGACGCACGGGCTGCCGATCGTCGTGCTCACCAATGCCGGCACCGCCTCGGCCTCCGAGATCGTGTCCGGGGCGTTGCAGGATCATCGCCGAGCCGTGATCCTGGGCACCCGCACCTTCGGCAAGGGCAGTGTGCAGACCGTCATCCCGCTGCCCGACGGCGGGGGCATGCGGCTGACCACCGCGCGCTACTACACGCCCTCCGGCCGCTCCATCCAGGGCCTCGGCATCACGCCGGATGTGGTGGTCCACGAGGAAGATGTCGCCCCCGTGCTCGCGCCGCAGCGTGAGGCGGATCTGCAGGGCGCCATCACCAATGTCGGCGGCGCGCCGCAGAACACGCTGCCGCCGCGCACCGACCTGCCGCCGATCGTCAAGACCATTCCGCAGAAACCGCCCAAGGGCTGGCCGGCCTTCGACCCGAACAAGCCGGCCACCGACTTCCAGTTGCAGGAAGCGCTCAAGGTCGTGACCGCGATGGAGACGCAGCAGCACGCGGCGAAGTAGGGTCCGGGTCGCGGGCCCTGCGCATGCGCGCGCTTGTCTGGTTCTGGGCGGTGGTGCTGATGCTGGCCGGCGGCGTCGGTGCGGTGCTTGCCTGGCTGGGCCCGCCGGCACGTGAGGCGGTCCCGGTCGCGGATGTCGCGAGGCCGGCGGCGCCGCCGGCACCGCTGCCGCTCGCGACCGGACCGAAGATTGCGATCCTGATCGCCGGGATCGGCATGCGGACCCACCAGAGCCGGGTTGCCATCGCTTCCCTGCCGCCGGCGGTGAGCCTCGCCATCTCGCCCTACGCGCCGGACCCGGCCGCGGCCGCGCTGGCCGCCCGCAAGGCCGGCCATGAAGTGCTGGTTTCGCTGCCGATGCAGCCGGGCCAGGGTGCCATAGCCGACGCGGGTGACGAGGAGCTGGCAGCCTCGCAGCCCGCTGACGTCACGGCTAGCAGGCTCGCCTGGGCGCTCGGCCGGGTGCCGGCCCCGGCGGGCGCCACCAGCCTCCTCGCGCCCGGTCTCGACGGCGATGCCTTCACCGCGTCCCCGGCCCTCGCTTCGGTCATGGACAAGCTCGCCAGCCGCCATCTCTGGTTCCTCGATGGGCGCCGGGCGACGATGCTCGACGCGCCCGCCACCACGCCCGCACACGCGCTCGCGGCCCTGATCGCTCTGGCTCGTCGCAAGGGCAGCGCGATCGGTGCCGCCGGGGCCCCTTCGCCCGACCTCGTGGCGGCGCTGGAGCGCCTGCTGCCGGGCCTGGCCGCGCGCGGGGTGCGCCTCGTTCCCGTGGGGCAAATAATATCGCAAGCAAAACAGTGACCACGGACCCTGCGACCCTGCCGTATCGGCGCAATGTCGGTGCGGTTCTGTTCGGGCCCGACGGGCGCGTCCTGGTCGCCCGGCGGGCCGACCTGCCGAACGCGGAGGGCGCGGCGGGGGGCTGGCAGCTGCCGCAGGGCGGCATCGACGACGACGAGGATCCCCGCGCGGCTGTGCTGCGCGAGCTGGCGGAGGAAATCGGCACGGATCGCGCCGAGATCGTCGCCGAGCATCCGCAGTGGCTGTGCTACGACCTGCCGCCGGCCCTGGTCGGCCGCGCGCTGGGCGGGCGTTTTCGTGGGCAGATGCAGCGCTGGTTCGCCCTGCGCTTCCTCGGCACGGACGCCGACATCCGGCTCGATGCCGATCCGCATCCGGAATTCGATGCCTGGCGCTGGGTGGAACTCGCCACGCTCCCGGACCTCGCGGTGCCCTTCAAGCGCGAGATCTACGAGATTCTGGCGAAATCATTCGCCAACCTCGGCTGACGCCGCAGCCCCGGCGTTCACCAGCCGCTGCCCGCTTCGTAGGGAACGAGCACCCGTCTCGGCGTCGAAACGGCGAGGCTGAGAGCCAGCCCGATGACGCCGATTACCGCCATCCCCGCCATCACCTGCGTCGTCTCCAGCCCCGACTGGGCGGTGACCATGAACATGCCGAGTCCCGCCTGCGCGCCGACATCGTCCGGGGCGATCACCGCGATCCAGGTCGCCACCGCCCACGGAGGCGGAAACCGGTCGAACCGCGGCGAGTGCAGCCACCAGGACAGCAGAACCCAGCCGAGAAGGGGGATCAGTCCGCCGGAAAGCGCGTGCGGATAAGCACCGGCGAAACCCTGCAACCCCACGAGCGCGAGCATCTCGCGCGCCTGCTCGGCGGCCTGAGCGCGGGTCATGCACCGGGCCTCGCACCCGAACTCGGTGTTGCCGGGGACGCTCTTCCACGCGAACACGGCCGGGCGCTGGAACACGATGGCGACCCGTGCCGGCGCTTCGGCGGTGCTGCCGATCACGATCCCCCCTCGTCGGCGCGTGCGAGCCCACCCACGATGTCGGACCGGGGGCTCTTGCCGCAGCCGGACGGCCTGACGAGGCAGGCGCAACGGGCGCCTTCGACGACGAGAGGATGCCCTCCAAAAGCCGCACCACGCCGGCGGCGCTGCCTCCTCGGGGGGCGCTCGCCGGGCCTCAGCAGGCCGCTCTCGATCTCCTCGCCGAGATGGCGGGCGACGAAGCTGGGCAGCGGTTCGGGCAGATCCGGCGACGCGTCACTCCGGCGGCGGATCCACGCGCGTCCGGTCGAGCAGCCGGTCTCGTTGCGCCTCGCGCGCCTCGCGCAGCGTGCGCGCGGCCTTGGTCTCGCCGAAACGTGCGCGCCGCTCGGCGGCCTGGGCCTCCGCTGCGCTCTTGGCGCGGCGCTTGCGGGCCTCGCGGAGGTTGACGATCTCTGCCATCGGGCCAAGCTGCGCCGCGCCACCGAGCGCTGCAAGGGGAAGCATGGAACCGACAGCCGCGGGCCTGAGACCACGGACGTGACCGAGCGCCCGCGCCTCACCCTCGACCAGTTGCGCGTGTTCGTCGCGGTGGCCGAGCGCCAGCACGTCACCCGCGCGGCGGAGGCGCTGAACCTCGCGCAGTCCGCCGCCAGTGCCGCGATCGCCGCCCTCGAGGGTCGCCACCATATCCGCCTTTTCCGCCGCGCCGGCCGCGGCATCGTCCTCACCGAGGCGGGCGAGGCCTTTCTGCCCGAGGCCCGCGCGGTGCTCGCTCGTGCCGAGGCGGCGGAGGCCGTGCTCGACGACATCGTCGGATTGCGTCGCGGCCGGCTTGCCCTGCACGCGAGCCAGACCATCGCCGCTTATTGGCTGCCGCGCCATCTCGCGGCCTTCCGCGCAGCTTACCCCGGCGTCGCCTTGCACCTCACCATCGGCAACACAGGGCAGGCGGCGGCCGCGGTCCGCGGCGGGCTCGTGGAACTCGGCCTCGTCGAGGGCGCTGTGCACGATCCGCTGCTGGAAACCATCCCGCTTGCCCGCGATCAGCTGCTCCTCGTGGTTCCGCCCGACCACAAGCTCGCGCGGCTGGGGCAGGTAACGGCGAAGGATCTGCGCGGCTGCGACTGGGTGCTGCGCGAGCCTGGTTCAGGCACCCGTTCGGCCTTCGAGGCGGTGCTGCTGCGCCTCGGCCTTTCGCTCCCGGCCTTGCGCGTGGTGCAGGAACTGCCCAGCAACGAGACGGTACGCGCTGCGGTCGAGGCGGGGATGGGCGTCACCGTTCTCTCCGCTTCCGTCGTCGCGCCCTCGATCGAGGCGGGGCTGCTGGTGCGCGCGCCGCTCGATCTGCCCGCCCGTCCCTACCTGGCCCTGCGCCGGCGCGACCGTCCCCCGAGCCGCGCTGCGGAGGCGCTGCTGGCGCTGGTCATGTCGAGCCGATCGAAAGCACGTGGATCAGCACCAGGCTGATGCTGCCGAGCAGCAGCAGCGAGCCCACGACCGCCGCTGTCACGCGCGGCCCAGCCGCGGCGACGCTCTTGAGGTCGGTCTCGACGCCGAGCGCCGCCATGGAGATGACAGTGAGCACGGTCGATACCCAGGCCGCCGGCCCCAGCACGATATGCGGCACCAGCCCGGCCGTGCGCAGCCCGGCGAGCCCGAGAAAGCCCAGGATGAACCAGGGCACCAGGCGATGAATGGCGATCTTGCCGCGCGCCGGGCGTTCCCCCGCCGTCAGGTGCGGGGCGGGCTCGTCCGTCTCCTCGCGCAGTCGTGCCGTCAGCATGGAGAGCGTCAGCACCACCGGGCCCAGCATCATCACCCGAACCAGCTTCACCAGCGTGCCGAGCTGCAAGGCCACCGCGCCGACGGGAGCGGTCGCCGCCAGCACCTGCGGCACGGCATAGATGGTGAGCCCGGCCAGCACGCCATATTGCGGCAGCGACAGGTGCAGCGGCGTCAGCAGCATCGGCAGGCCCAGCACCACACCCACACCCATCACCGCGGTGAAGCCGATCGAGGCGGAAATGTCCTCGCCATCGGCGCCGATCACCGGCGCCACCGCGGCGATCGCCGAATTGCCGCAGATGGAGTTGCCGCACGCGACCAGCAGCGCCATCCGCGTCGGCAGTCCGAGCAGCCGCCCGAGCCCGAAGCTCGCGCCGATCCCAAGTGCCACCGTCGCCACGATACCGAGGAAGAGCGGCACCCCGATCGCCGCGATGCTCGCGGCACTCACCGACGCCCCGAGCAGCAGCACCGCAACCTCGAGCAGGAACTTGGCGCTCGTCTTGATCCCCGGCAGGAACCGCGGTCCCGGGGACCACACCGTGCGCAGCACCGCTCCGACCAGGATCGCGAGCACCAGCGCTTCCAGCGGAGCTCGGCCGAAGACATGCTCCTCGGCGTGTTGCAGCGCATAGCCGGCCATTGAAATCGCGGCACACAGCGCGATCCCCGGCAGGACGTTGAGGAGGCGGCGGAGGAGGGGCATGGCGGTTTTCCGATCAGGTTGCCCGCCATGTCGTCGTTTCGGCACCGACACACCAACGCAAAGCGGCGCTCAAACCGATCGGCTTTGCCGATGGATCGGGCTGGCATCCCCGTCGAAACGGCGCGATGCTGCCACCCGCTTCCCGAACCAGAACCGCGCAGCCACGGAAACGTCACCATGACCTACACCCCGCCCCGCCACGTTACCCAGCACTGGTCCCTCGCCAAGCCGGCCGCCACCTCGCGGCGCGGCATCGTGGTCTCGCAGTCGCATGACGCCGCCGAGGCCGGGCGCGCCATCCTCGATGCCGGCGGCAACGCGATCGACGCCGCCGTGGGCATGGCTCTGGCGCTGGCGTCGGCCGAGCCATGGAACTCGGGCCTCGGCGGCATCGGCTTCGCGCTGGTCCACCGCGCCGGCGAGCGCACCGCGGACGTCGTGGATTTCGGGCCCGTTGCCCCCGCCGGGCTCTCGCCTTCCGCCTTTCGCCTCACCGGCCGGATGACCGCGGAACTTTTCACCTGGCCGGAAGTCGAGGGCGACGCCAACATCCACGGTCCGCTCTCCTTCGCCATCCCCTCGGCGCCGGCCGGATATGAGTTGATGCACCGGCGCTGGGGCAGGATGCCGCTCGCGCAGGTGGCGGAGCCGGCCGTGGCGCTGGCGAGGCGCGGCCTGCCCAAGGACTGGTTCACGACCGTCAAGATCGCCTCCGCGGCCGCGACGCTGCGTCGCTACGCGGAGAGCGCGCGCATCTACCTGCCCGACGGCCTGCCCCCGGCCCCGCCCTACAGCGGCTTGCCCGGCTTCCTGCACCAGGGGCAGCTTGCGCAAACGCTGGAACGGCTGGCCCATGCCGGCCTGCGCGATTTCTACGAGGGCGAGGTCGCGGCCTCGCTCGCCGCCGACATCAAGGCGATGGGCGGCCTGGTCTCGGCCGACGATCTGCGCAACTGCCAGGCGCGGATCCTGCCCGCGACGCCGGTCGCCTGGCGCAACGGGCGCACCGTCCAGGTGGCGACCGGCCTCACCGCCGGCCCCACGCTCGCGCATGTGCTCGACCTGATGCGCACGGCTCCGTGGGGGAAGGCGCCGGACGCCGCCTGGTACGCGGCTCTCGCCGCCGCGATGAAGACCGCCTACGCCGCGCGCCTCGCCGGCATGGGCGAGACGGAGCCCCGGGCCGCCGAGAGCTGCACCACCCATCTCACCGTGCGTGACGCCGACGGCACCATGGTCGCCCTGACCACCACGCTGCTCTCGAGCATGGGCAGCCGCGTCGTCGTGCCGGGCACCGGGGTGCTGATGAACAACGGCGTCATGTGGTTCGACCCGCGTCCCGGCCAGCCCAACTCGATCGCGCCCGGCAAGCGGCCGCTGACCAACATGTGCCCGATCGTGGTCGCCGAAGACGGCCAGCCGGTGCTCGCCGCCGGTGCCTCCGGCGGCCGGCGCATCCTCGCCTCCGTCGCGCAGATGCTGGCCTTCGTCGCCGATTTTGCCATGACGCCGGAACAGGCCGCCCATATGCCGCGCATCGACGTCTCGGGCGCCGACACGGTCACGGCGGACGGCCGGCTCGCCCCGGGGATCATCGCCGCGCTCGAGGCGCAGGGGCCGGTCGAGCTGGTGGAACCCGCGGTCTCGCCGGTCAACTTCGCCAATCCCAACCTCATCGCCCGGCAGCCGGACGGGAGCTGGATGGGCATCAGCGATGCCTATTCGCCGTGGTCGGCGGCGCTCGCGCAAACTTGACGAGGGGCGGGGCGGGGCCTAGACCCCGCGCCACTGCCGGGAACGTGGACGCATCCGCGCCCCGTCCGCGCGCGCGATGCGTGCGGTCCTACCGGTGCAACAAGCGGCGTCCGCAACGGATGCCCGATAACGCGAAGGATCCCGCGCATGACCAAGCGCGTCGAAAGCAAATTCAAGATCAACCGCCGCCTCGGCGTCAATCTCTGGGGCCGCGCCAAGTCACCGCTCTCCAAGCGCGACTACGGACCAGGCCAGCACGGCCAGCGGCGCAAGAACAAGCCCACGGACTTCGGCGTGCAGCTGATGGCCAAGCAGAAGCTCAAGGGTTACTACGGCAACATCGGCGAGAAGCAGTTCCGCAAGTACTATGAGGAGGCGGTGCGCCGTAAGGGCGACACGTCCGAGAACCTCATCGAGCTGCTCGAGCGCCGGCTGGATGCGGTAGTATACCGCATGAAGTTCGCGATGACTCCGTTCGCCTCGCGCCAGTTCGTCAGCCACGGCCACATCACGGTCAATGGCAAGCGGGTCAACATTCCATCCTACCTCGTACGCGACAACGATGTCGTGGAGGTCAAGGAATCGAGCAAGCAGCTGGCCATCGTGCTCGATGCCGCCCAGGCCGGCGAACGCGACGTGCCCGAGTATCTCGAGGTCGATCATCGCGCGATGAAGGGCCGTTTCGCTCGCGCGCCGAAGCTCTCGGATGTGCCGTATCCGGTGCAGATGGAGCCGAACCTCGTCGTCGAATTCTACTCGCGGTAGCGGGATGATCGTCGAGGTCACGCGCGGTCCGGCGGTCGAAAGCCGCCACGCGATCGATGCTGCGGTGGTCGATGCGGACGGCGCGCTCGTCTGGTCGGCCGGCGATCCTGATGCGGCGGTCTTTCCGCGCTCGGCGGTCAAGGCGATGCTGGCGCTGCCGATGGTGGAATCCGGCGTGCCGGAACGCCTCGGGCTGACCGACGCGGAGATCGCGCTGGCCTGCTCCTCGCATTCGGGCGAGATCGTCCACACCCGGGCAGCCGCCTCGATGCTGGCCAAGGCCGGGCGGGACGTCTCCTGTCTCGCCTGCGGCGTGCACTGGCCATCCAATGAGGCGGCCTCGCGCGCGCTGGCGGCGATGGGCGCGCAGCCATCGGCTCTGCACAACAACTGCTCCGGCAAACATGCGGGCTTCATCTGCCTCGCCTGTGACCGCGGCCTCGATCCGGCGGGCTACGAGCAACCGGACCATCCGGCGATGCGCGAGATCACGGCGGCACTCGCGGCGATGACCGGGGCAGTGCTGGAGGCGCGCAATCGCGGCGTCGATGGCTGCTCGATCCCGACCTATGCGATCCCGTTGCGGGCCCAGGCGCTTGGCTTTGCGCGCATTGGCACGGGTGCCGG
Organism: Rhodospirillales bacterium; assembly: GCA_028869995.1. GTDB lineage: Bacteria > Pseudomonadota > Alphaproteobacteria > Acetobacterales > Acetobacteraceae > JAJXXT01. The sequence continues at coordinate 7,472 of JAGWQN010000147.1, read as the reverse complement.
GCAGGCCCCGGCGCGTGCCGCGGCGCTCGCCCGGATCCGCGCCGCCGTCGCCGCCCATCCGCTGATGGTGGGTGGCACGGGCAAGTTCGATACCGACATCATGACCGCCATGGGGGCGCGTATCTTCAGCAAGGGCGGTGCCGAGGGCGTGCATGCGATCGCGCTGCCCGAGAAGGGCCTTGGTATCGTCGTGAAGGCCCGCGATGGCGCCGGCCGGGCCGGTTGCGTCGCCGTGGCCGCGCTGGCTGCGCGTTTCCTCGGCGACGCGGACGAGCCGTTGGCGCCGTTCGTGCGCCCGGTCCTGCGCAACTGGCGCGGCATCGAAGTGGGCGAGATGCGACTGGCCAGCTAGCCGGCCGCTCACGCGGCGGGCGCCTGCCGCCTCCGCCGCGGTGTTACGATACCGCAACTAGATCCGCGCCGAACGCAAGCCCGCGCCTGACCGGCGGGTGGCGCTGCCTGTGCTGCGTTACCTGTGCTGTTTTACTTGGGCGGTGCCGTCGCGCGGGCGATTCCCAATCCGGCGGCGCCTCCTTCCGGGTCCGGCTTGCGCCGGCTCGTTCGCGGAGTATCGTGCGGCCGACCGCGAGGCCTCAACGGGCCGCGGATCACCATAGGGGGACCTGACATGCGTTCGATGATCTGGGCGGCCGCTGCCGCGCTGGTGCTTACCGCACCGCTGGCGCGGGCGGAGACCGTCTTCAAATGGGCCAATGACGGCGACGTGCGGGCGATGGACCCGTACACGCTCGACGAGACGGTCCAGAACTCGTTCCTGCAGAATATCTACGAGCCGCTGGTGCGGCGCAGCAAGACGCTGGGCCTCGAGCCGGGGCTGGCGACCTCGTGGAAACTGATCAATCCGACCACCTGGGAGTTCAAGATCCGCCAGGGCGTGAAGTGGCAGGATGGCACCCCGTTCACGGTGGACGACGTGCTGTTCTCGATCCAGCGCATCAAGTCCAAGACCTCGTCGACCTCGGAGAACGCGGCGACGATCAAGGAAGTGAAGAAGGTCGACAACCAGACGGTCGACTTCATCACCACGGTGCCGGACCCGCTGCTGCCCTCCGAGCTCACCAATGTGGATATGCTGCCCAAGGCGTGGATGACGGCCCACGGCGCCGCCGAGCCCGCCATCGTCGGCAAGAACTCGAACTACGCGCTGATGCACACCATGGGCACCGGCCCTTATGAGCTGGTCTCGCGCGAGCCCGATCGCAAGACGGTACTGAAGCGCAACCCCGCCTGGTGGGGCAAGCTCGATGGCAATGTCGATCGCGTCGAGTTCAACGTCATCTCCAACGCCGCGACGCGCGTCGCCGCCCTGCTCTCGGGCGAGATGGACATGATCTACTCGGTGCCGCCGCAGGACATGGCGCGCATCGCGCACTCGTCGGGCGTCAAGCTGCTGATCACGCCGGAACTGCGGACCATTTATTTCGGCTTCGATGTGAGCCGCAAGCAGCTCCTTCATTCCAACGTGAAGGGCAAGAACCCGTTCCAGGACCTGCGTGTCCGCGAGGCCTTTGCCAAGGCGATCGACGAGAATGCGATCGTCCGCTCGGTGATGCAGGGCCAGGCGCGCGCGACCTGGGAGATGATGGGCCCGGGGGTGAACGGCTTCAATCCGTCGATGAACAAGCGCCCGGCGGTGGACATCGCGGGGGCGAAGAAGCTGCTGGCCGAAGCGGGCTATCCGCACGGCTTCGAGGTGCAGCTCGACTGCCCCAATGATCGTTACGTCGCCGATGCCCAGATCTGCACCGCCGCCGCGGCGATGCTGGCCAAGATCGGGGTCAAGGTGGATGTCTACGCGCGCACGAAGAGCAAATTCTTCGCCGACGTGAACTTCCCCAAATACGACACCTCGATGTGGCTGATCGGCTGGACGCCCTCAACCTACGATGCGCAGAACGTGTTCTTCTCGCTCCTGGGCTCGCAGGACCGTGCGACCGGCCGAGGCCTGTTCAACCTGGGCGGCTATTCCAATCCCAAGCTGGACAAGCTGATCGCGGCGATGGGCCCCGAGCTCGACCCGAAGAAGCGCCAGGACATCATCAACCAGGCGATCGCGATCGTGCAGCACGATCTGCCGACCATCCCGCTGCATCAGCAGAGCATCGTGTGGGCGGCGCGCGACAACATCTCCGTCGTGCAGCCCGCGGACGATTCCTTCCCGATGCGCTGGGTGACCAAGAAGTAGCCTGGCCTGCCACGAAGAACGCCCCTGCCGCGCGCCGAGGAAGGCGCGGCAGGGGCGTTGCCTTCTCCCTCTCGACCCTGCCCGCAAGCGGCTCCGGCTCGCGGTCCGGAGCGCTCCCATGGCGGTCGGCCTGCCCGGCCCGCCGGGAGGCCCGGCACACGGGGCTCACCTCGTCTTGTTCGGCGACAATCCCCCCCGCACCACGGCCATACGGCATGGCGGAACCGCCGCCGTGATGTCGCCCTGACCCGGTAGCTCTCGAAGCTGCGCTGCGCTAGGCAGCATGGGAGGAGGAACACCATGGATTTTACCCATTCGCCCAAGGTCGAGGCCCTGCGTGAGCGGCTGACCGCCTTCATGGAGCGCCATGTCTACCCCGCCGAACCGGTCTTTGCCGCGCAGCAGGCGGCGATGGCGGATCGCTGGCATGAGCCGCCGGTGATGGAGGAGCTCAAGGCGCGGGCCCGCGAAGCGGGATTATGGAACCTTTTCCTGCCGGCGGCCGAGCATCCGGATGGCCTCACCAACCTCGAATACGCGCCGCTCGCCGAGATCATGGGTCGCTCGCCCATCGGCCCCGAATGTTTCAACTGCGCCGCGCCCGATACCGGCAATATGGAAACGCTATTGCGGTATGGCAACGAAGAACAGAAGCGCACCTGGCTCGAGCCCTTGCTCGAAGGAAAGATCCGTTCCGGTTTCGCGATGACGGAGCCGGCCGTCGCCTCGTCGGATGCAACCAACATCGAGGCCCGCATCGAGCGCGACGGCGACCACTACGTCATCAACGCGCGAAAATGGTGGACGTCGGGCGCGATGGACCCGCGCTGCGCCATTTTCATCGTCATGGGCAAGACCGATCCCGCCGGCCCGCGACACCGCCAGCAATCGATGGTTCTGGTGCCGCGCGCGACGCCGGGCGTCAGCGTCATGCGCAGCCTCTCGGTGTTCGGCTACGACGACGCGCCTCATGGCCATGCCGAGGTCGACTTCAAGGATGTCCGCGTTCCTGTCAGCCATATCCTGCTGGGCGAGGGAAGGGGCTTCGAGATCGCGCAAGGCCGCCTCGGCCCGGGGCGGATCCACCACTGCATGCGCCAGATCGGCGTCGCCGAGCGGGCGCTGGAGGCGATGTGCGCGCGCGTGAAGTCCCGCAGCACGTTTGGCCGCAAGCTCGCCGAGCACGGCGTCGTCATGGAGTGGATAGCTGATTCCCGCATGGAAATCGAACAGGCGCGCCTGCTGACCCTCAAGGCCGCGGACATGATGGACCGTGTCGGCAACAAGGCGGCGCGAGCCGAGATCGCGATGATCAAGGTCGTCGCGCCGCGCATGGTGCTGCGGGTGCTCGATCGCGCGATCCAGGCGCACGGCGCCGCCGGCGTCAGCCAGGATTTCGGCCTTGCCAACGCCTGGGCGCGCGGGCGCACGATGCGCATCGTCGATGGTCCGGATGAGGTCCACCGCATGTCCATCGCGAAGCTGGAGTTGCGGCGCGACGGCTGGAATGGATGAAACCAGGCCGGTCCCGGCTGAGGAAAGGTTCGATACCGAACGTCTGCTGACGTGGCTTCGCGAGCACCTCGAGCTTGGTGGGGGCGAGGTTCGTTGGGCGCGCTTCAGCGGCGGACACGCGAACCTCACCTATCTTCTGGCTGTCGGGCCGCAGGAGTTGGTCATCCGCCGTCCGCCGCTCGGGCCGGTCGCTCCGGGCACGCACGATATGGGTCGCGAGCACCGCGTGCTCTCGGTCCTCCACCAGGCCTTTCCGTTGGCGCCGAGAAGTCTCGCTTATTGCGAGGACGCATCGATCATCGGTGCGCCCTTTCTTGTCGCCGAACGGCGCCACGGTATCGCCATCGGCCGTGACCTGCCGGCGTCCTTTGTCCATCGGCGCGATGTTGCGGCGGGGATCGGCGCCATGCTGATCGATACGCTTGCCGCGCTGCACCGCCTGGACACGGCGTCACTGGGCCTCGACACGCTGGGGCGTCCGGAAGGTTTCCTGACGCGCCAGCTCGAGGGTTGGCAGCGCCGCTGGCAGGCTGCCGCCGAGGGCAACTCGCCCGACGCGGCGGGCCTGCTGGCGCGCCTCGCGGCCGCGATGCCTCGCTCGCCCGGCCCCACGTTGCTGCACAATGACTTCAAGCTCGACAACATCCTCGTCGACCCTGACGATCCCCGCCAGCCACGCGCGGTGCTCGACTGGGACATGGCCACCCGCGGCGATCCGTTGCTGGATCTTGGCTATCTTCTGACTTATTGGGCCGAGCCGTCCGACCCGCCGGCGTGGCTCGAGGCGGCGGCGATGCCGACATGGCGACCAGGCTTCCTCACGCGCGCCGAGGCGGCCGCGCGTTATGCCGCGGCCACCGGGACCGACATTGCCGCCATCGCCTGGTATCAGGCGTTCGCGGCCTTCAAGCTTGCCGTCATTCTCCAGCAGATTTTCATCCGCTATCGGCGCGGGCAGACGACCGACCAGCGCTTCGCTCATTTCGACCGCCGCGTTGCCGCCCTGGTGGCCAAGGCGGCAAGTCAGGCAGCACGACTCTGATGGAACAGGCTCGGCTGCGCGACCGGCGGATCGCTCTGCTGCACACACGAAAAGAGCTCCGGGATGTCGCCACCCCGGAGCTCTTCCGAAAAGTCGCCGTTCAGACGGAGGACTTCAGCGTCGGCGATGCCTTGAAGCGGACCGTCTTGCCGGCCTTCACCTTGATCGCTTCGCCGGTGCGCGGGTTCAGCCCCTTGCGGGCCTTCGTCTTGCGCACCGTGAACGTGCCGAAGCTCGGCAGCGTGAACTTGCCTTCCTTTTTGAGCTGCTTGACGATCGCGTCCATCAGATCGCCAGCCGCCCGGGTTGCAGCCGTACCGGTGAGCGATGCAGAATCCTGCAGCACCTGAGCGAGAAAAGCCTTCGACATGCGTTTCGCATCCTTTCTAGAGGCGCGGGCGTCTCCGCGCTCAGTGGAAATCCCTCAGGCTGGGCCTGCGGCGAATCGGACGACTCATCAGAATCGGCGAGTCGGCGCGGAGCTAACAGCGATTCCGCTGCCGTGCAAAGGGTTTTTTCTGGGCCTCCGCTGAAGGTGAAGGTGCAATGACCACATTCTCCGCTCTGCCGGCGACAGAATCGACGGATCCACGTTTCGCCGATCTGGACGCCTGGCCTCCTGCGGTGGCGCTCGCCGCGATGTGGGAGGGGCAGATGGCCGCCGTTGCAGCGGTCGGGGCGGCCCTGCCCGCGATCGAGAAAGCGGTCGCGGCGGCTGTCCCGCTGCTCGCCGCCGGAGGGCGCCTCGCTTATGCCGGGGCCGGAACGTCCGGGCGGCTCGGCGTGCAGGACGGTGTTGAGCTGACTCCGACGTTTGACTGGCCGCACGATCGCGTCGTGCTGTTGCTGGCTGGAGGCGAGGCGGCTCTGACCGGCAGCGTCGAGAACGCGGAGGACGACGGTGCAGCGGCGGTCGCGGACCTCGACCGCCACCGCCTCGGCGCTGGCGACGTGCTGCTCGGCATTGCGGCCAGCGCGGCCACTCCCTACACGCTGGCCGCCATCAAGGCGGCGCGCGAGCGAGGCGCGCTCACCATCGCCATCGTCAACAGCGACGGGCCGATGGTACGGGCGGCGGAGCATGTGCTGCTCGCCGAGACAGCGCCCGAAGTGCTGGCCGGCTCGACGAGGATGAAGGCGGGAACAGCGCAGAAGATCATGCTCAACCTGTTCTCGACCCTGGCGATGCTGCGCCTCGGGCGGGTGCATCGCGGTCTGATGGTGGACATGCTGGCGCGTAACGCCAAGCTGCGCGGCCGCGCCCGCCGCATGCTCCACCAGCTGACCGGTGCCGACGAGGCGGCGATCGATACGGCGCTGGCCGCGACCGGGGGGCGCGTCAAGCCGGCGGTGCTGGTGCTGTCGGGCCTGTCGGCCGACGATGCCGAAGCTCTCCTCCTGCGCCACGACGGGCAGCTGCGCGCGGCCCTGGCCTCACTCGCATGAGAGCCATCTCGGCCGAGCGCCTGTTCGACGGCACCGCCTTTCGCACCGGTGCGACGGTGCTGATCGAGGGCGAGCGGATCGCCGGAATCGCCGACGAACTGCCTCCCGGAATCGTGAGCGAACACGCTGAACTCCTCGTCCCCGGCTTCATCGACCTGCAGGTGAACGGCGGTGGTGGGATCATGTTCAATGCCGAGCCGGCGGCCGCCACGCTGGTCCGGATCGCTCGTGCCCACGCCGCTTGCGGAACGACCTCGATCCTGGCGACGTTCATCTCGGATGCCGCGGGCCCGCGCGCAGCCGCCCTCGCGGCCGTGGCGGCAGCCGTGGAGGCGGGCGTGCCAGGGCTCGTCGGCTTGCATCTCGAGGGCCCGTTCATCAGCCCGAGCCGCCCGGGCATACACCGCGCATCCGCGATCGTTGCGATGACAGAAGAGGATGCGGAATCGCTCGCTCCGGGCTTCCCGCTTCTGATCACACTGGCGCCGGAATGTGTCGCGTCCGGTCTGATCGCGCGCCTCGTGGCGGGGGGCGCCGTCGTCTTTGCCGGCCACACCGAGGCACAGCCACACCACCTGGCAACCGCCGCCGCGGAAGGCCTCAGCGGCTGCACGCATCTATGGAACGCGATGCCTCCCTTCGCCTCGCGCGCGCCCGGTCCGGTCGGCGGCGTCATGGCGCTGGCTGCGGAAGGCACGAGGCTCTTCGCCGGCCTCATCGCCGATGGCCACCACGTGGATGCGGCCAGCCTGCGTGCCACCATCGCCCTGCTCGGTCCGGATCGCGCCTTCCTGGTTTCCGACGCGATGGCCACGGCGGCCAGCGATCTCGACAGCTTCGAGCTCGACGGCCAGCCCATCCGCCTGGTGGACGGGCGCCTGACCGACGCGGCAGGCACGCTCGCCGGCGCACACTTGACGATGGCAGCCGCGGTGCGCTGCGCGCGCGCGATGCGCCTCGCCGGGGATGCCGCGATCCTGCGGATGGCGACCGCCACGCCCGCCGCGGTGATGGGGCTGCGCGATCGCGGCCATCTTGCGCCGGGCATGCGCGCCGATCTCGTGGCCCTGGATCGAGCCTGGTCGGTCGCTTCCGTCTGGCTGGCCGGCAGCCGGCTCTAGGTGTGGATGCTCAACAGGTTGTCCTCGGAGAGGCCGAGTCGGCTGATGGGTGTTTGGAGTTTGATGCCGCCGTGTGGGCGATGCCAGTTGTATTGATGCAGCCAGGATTGCAGCTCGGCGGCACGGTGATCGGAGGTTGGGT
>JAGWQN010000146.1 GCA_028869995.1 Rhodospirillales bacterium | reverse complement strand
GTCGATCGCCTGGTAGACGTTGGCCAGGGTCTGCGCCTCGACGCCCTGGCTGGCGTCGACCACCAGGATCGAGCCTTCGCACGCGGCGAGGCTGCGGCTCACCTCGTAGGCGAAGTCCACGTGCCCGGGCGTGTCCATCAGGTTCAGGACATAGTCCTTGCCGTCCTTCGCCTTCCAGGCGAGGCGCACCGTCTGCGCCTTGATGGTGATGCCCCGCTCGCGCTCGAGCTCCATGTTGTCGAGCACCTGGTTCGTCATCTCGCGCTCAGAAAGTCCGCCCGTGACCTGGATCAGCCGGTCGGCGAGCGTGGACTTCCCGTGGTCGATATGCGCGATGATCGCGAAGTTGCGGATGCGCTCGAGGGGGGTGGCGGTCATGCGCGCCAGATAGTCGCTTTTGCCGCTTCTGTCAGCGCCCTCCCGCGCTGGGCTCGGTCAATGGAAGCGCTTGGCCAGCACCCCGTAGAGCGGCTTGCGGCAAACCAGGCGCGAGGCCTGCATCGCGATCAGCGCGGTGGCCATCAGCGGCACCGTCAGCCCCTGGTTGTTGGTCATCTCCATCACGATCACGGTCGCCGTCAGCGGCGCCTGCACGACGCCGGAGAAATAGGCGACCATCCCCAGCAGCACCAGCGCCCCGGCGCTCGCCGCCGGCACCAGCGGCGCCAGCGCGGCGCCCAGCCCGCTGCCCACGGCCAGCGACGGCGCGAAAATCCCGCCCGGCATGCCGCTCAGGTAGGAGGCGGTGGTGGCGATGAACTTGGCGATGGTGAACAGCAGCGCCGAGCTGGGCATGCCCGCCGTCTGCTCGACCATCGCCTTGGCCGGGTCGTAGCCGCTGCCCAGCGCCGAGCCGTTGGTCGCGAGCCCGACCAGCGCCAGCACCAGCCCGCACAGCACCGCGAACGCGACCGGGCTGCGCACCGCGAGGCGGCGTATCGGCGCCGGCCACAGCCGCGCCCCGTCCACCAGCAGCCGCGCGAACAGCCCGCCCGCGAGCCCGCCCAGCACCCCGGCGATCAGCACCGCCACCCAGCCGATGCCCCAGCCCAGCGCCGCATCGGTGGTCCCGAAATACGTATAATTGCCGGCGATCCCCACCGTCGCGATGCCGCCGAGCACGACCGCGTAGAGCGGCGCGCCGAGCGAGCGCAGATGCACGCTGTGGCCCAGCTCCTCGATCGCGAACACCACGCCCGCGATCGGGGTGTTGAACGCGCCGGCGATGCCCGCCGCGCCGCCGGCGAGGATCAGCGCCTGGCGCACATCCGCGCGCGGCAGCTTCAGCACCCGGCCGAGCCCGTGCATCGTCGCCGCGCCGATCTGCACCGTCGGCCCCTCGCGCCCGATCGAGGCGCCGCACACCAGCCCGAGGATGCACAGCCCGACCTTCGCCACCGCCACGCGCGCCGACATCACCCGGTTCTGGTGCTCGGGTTCCATGTGCAGCGCCGCGATCGCCTGCGGGATGCCGCTGCCCTGCGCCCCCTGGAAGAAGCGTTGCGTCAGCCAGACCGACACCCCGAGTCCACCCGGGCAGAGGATGAAGAACATCCACGGCCGGCCCTTCGTCAGCGTGTTGAAGACGTTGCCCGCCCAGGTGCCCGCGTGCGCGAACAGGATGGCGATCACCGCCACCAGAACGGCGCCGAACAGGAAGGCGACGCGCCGCTTCCACTGCCGCGGCGAAAACATCGGCCGCCGCTTCAAGCGCCGCAGTTGCGCCAGCAACGCCATGGGGGCGGTTCGGAACTCGTCGGTTGTGGGGACGGACAGGGCAACCTCGTCAGCGTTTTCCGGCCGCCTGCGGGCCGTCCACCTGCGTCTAACGCAACCGGGGGGTCGATGCCAACCCAGGGCGCGCCCGCGCGCGCCTCAGCCGCGCAGCACCGCGCCCGTCGCCTTCGCCACCGCCGCCACGATCTTCTGCCCGGCTGCCTCGATCTCGGCCTCCGTCAGCGTCTTCTCGCGCGGCTGCAGCGTGACCTCGATGGCGAGCGAAACCTTCCCCACCCCCACCTTCTCGCCCTCATACCGGTCGAACAACGCCACGCCGGCGACGAGGTTGCGCTCCGCCCCGCGCGCCGCGCGCAGCAGCGTCTCCGCCGCGACGCCCGCGTCCACGACGAAGGCGAAATCGCGCCGCACCGGCTGCAGCGCCGGCAGTTCCGATGCCGCCCGCCGCCGCCGCTTCGGCTCGGCGATGGCGTCGAGATCGAGCGCGAAGCCCGCCGCCTGCGGCAGGTCGAGCGCCGCGCACAGGCGCGGATGCAGCACCCCGAACCATCCGAGCACGAGCTTCGGCCCCTGCCGCACCACCCCTGAGCGGCCGGGATGGAAAGAGCCTGGCGCGTCGGCGGTCACCGACAGCGCCTCCATCGGCACCCCGAGTGCCGCCAGCAGCGCCCACAGATCCGCCTTCGCGTCCATCGCGTCATAGGGCCGCGACGGCGCCTGCCAGTGGCGCGGCGAACTGCCCGCGCGCAGCCCCGCCGCCATCAGCCGCTGACGGCTGGCATGCGCGGCATGGAAGGCGGGCCCGACCTCGAACAGCAGCGCCGCCGCCTCGCCGCGCGCGACATTGCGCGCGGCCGCCTCCGCGAGCGTTGCCAGCGGCGTCGGGCGCATCGTGTCGAGGTCGGCCGAGATCGGGTTGGCGACGGCCAGCAGCGCCTCGCCCTCGGCGAACAGCGCGGCACGTTCCGCCGCCATGAAGCTGAAGGTGACGCACTCGGCGAGCCCGCGCGTCGCGAGCACGCGCCGCGCCAGCGCCGCCCGGCTCTGCGCGGGCGAGAGGGTCGGCATCGGGATCGGCGCGATCCCCGGCATCGAGACCGGCGGCACCGCGTCGAGCCCGCCGAGCCGCAGCACCTCCTCGATCAGGTCAGCTTCCGGCTCGATTTCCGCGCGCCCCGCCGCCGCCTTCGCCGCCACATCGGCGGCAAGGCCGGGCGCCGGATCGAGCGGGGAGCTCTGCGCCACGTCGTTGCGCCATGACGGTACCGAAACGGTCACCTGCTGCGCGTCGCGCGCGGCCACACCGAAGCCGAGCCGCTCGAGCCGCTCGACCGCCTCGTCCGCCGGCACCGCGAGGCCGCCAAAACTCTCGAGCCGCGCGAAGCGCAGCGTCGCCTGCCGCTGCCAGGCCGGCTGCGCGCCCGCCGCGGCCGTCTCGCTCGCCTCGCCGCCGCACAGGTCGAGGATCATCCGCGTCGCCGCCTCGAGCGAGGCCGGCATCAGCGCCGCATCGATGCCGCGCTCGAAACGCTGACGCGCGTCGGAGGAGACGCTATGCCGCCGCCCCGACAGGGCGACCCGCACCGGGTCGAACAGGGCGCATTCGAGGAAGACTTCCGTGGTCGCCTCGTCGCAGCCGGTAGGCTCGCCGCCGACCACGCCCGCGAGCGACTGCGCTCCGGCCGCATCAGCGATGGCGCAATCCTCGGCCGAGAGCGTCACCGTCCTGCCGTGCAGCCCGGCGAGCGTCTCGCCGTTGCCGCGCCGTAACGTCAGCACGCCCCCGCGCACCTTGCCCGCGTCGAACACGTGCAGCGGACGGCCGAGGTCGAAGGTGAAGAAATTGGTGATGTCCACCAGCGCGTTGATCGGCCGCAGCCCGATCGAGACGAGCCGCCGCACCAGCCAGTCCGGGCTCGGCCCGTTGCGCAGCCCGCGCACCGCGCGCCCCAGGACCCAAGGGCAATACTCCGGATAGTCGATCCGCCATTGCAACGGCGAGGGATACGCCGCGGCGACCGGGGCGGGCGCGAAGGGCTTCAGCGTGCCCACCCCCGCCGCCGCGAGGTCGCGCGCGATGCCGCGCACCGCGAGCGCGTCGCCCCGATTGGGCGTGACCGCGATCTCGATGACGGGATCGTCGATCCCGGCCCAGGCGATGTAGGGCAGGCCGACCGGCGCATCCGCCGGCAGGTCGACGATGCCGGTATGGTCGTCGCCGAGCCCCATCTCGCGCGCCGACAGCAGCATCCCCGCGCTCTCGACACCGCGGATGGTGCCGACCTGCAACGTGATCCCGGTGCCCGGGATATAGCTGCCCGGCCGCGCGAACACCGCCTTCATGCCCGTCCGCGCATTGGGCGCGCCGCAGACCACGGAGACGATCCCCTCGCCGGTATCGACCTTGCAGGCCCGCAGCCGGTCCGCGTTGGGGTGCT